>DATMJW010000146.1:0-40951 GCA_035553355.1 Gaiellaceae bacterium
GACCTCTACCGCTTCCTGCGTTCGCCGTACTCCGGCTTCACACGCGCGAACGTCGACTTCCTCGAGGGCCGGCTCCGCGGCCGCGCGGTCGCGGAGGGCGCCGCCGTCGAGGAGGAGACGGTGCGGCTGCGCGACGGGCAGCCGCTCCCGGTGCTCGAGGCGCTGCGCACCGCCGCGACGCCCGTCGCCGCCGCGCGCGCGCTCGCCGCCGCGATGCTGCGCGCGGCGCACGGGCTCGAGTCGCCGCCGGTCGGCGAGACGACGGTGCCCGACCTGCGCGCGCACGACGCCGTGCTGCGCGTGCTCGACGAGCTCGACGGCTGGCTCGGGCTCGGTGGCTCTCTCTCGGCCGAGGAGGTCGCGGCCGCGCTCGAGCGCACCGAGGTGCGGATCGCGCGCGCCGGCGAGCGCGGGCGCGTCGCCGTCGTCGACCTCGCGCGCGCGCGCACGCGGCGCTTCGACCACGTCTTCCTGCTCGGGCTCGAGGAGGGGACCCTGCCGCGCCGCGGCAGCGCGTCGCCGTTCCTCGAGGACGAGACGCGGGACGTGCTCGACGCCCGCGGCCGCGCGCGCCTGCGCCGGCCGGATCCGGTCGAGCGCGACCGCTACCTCTTCTACACCGCGTGCACGCGTGCGACGAAGCGGCTCACGCTCGTGCGCGAGGCGGCGACCGACGAGGGCGGGCCGCGCCAGCCGAGCCCGTTCTGGGACGAGGTCGTTGCGCTCTTCGACCGCGAGGACGTCCGGCGCTGGACGCGCCGGCGGCCGCTCTCGGCGCTGACGTGGGAGCTCGAGACGGCGCCGACGGAACGCGAGCGTCTGCGGGCCGTCGCGCTCCTCGCGTCGCGCGACGAGCCGGCCGCTGCGGCGATCGCCGCCGCGAACGGGTGGGAGCGGCGGCTCGAGCGCGCGCTCGGCGCGTTCAGGCGCCCGACGAGGCTGCGGCACCCGCGCGTCCTCGCCGAGCTCGCCGCAAAGGACACGTTCAACGTGACGGAGCTCGAGCGCTTCGCCGACTGCTCGTCGGCGTGGTTCTTCGAGCGCGTGATCGACCCGAAGCAGATCGACCGGCGCGTCGACGCCATGCTCCGCGGGTCTGTCGCGCACACGGCGCTGCACCGCTTCTACGCCGGGCTGCCGAAGGCAACGGGAGCCGAGCGCGTCACGCCGGAGCGGCTCGACGTCGCGCTCGAGTTCCTCCGCGAGTGCCTGGACGGTGCGCTCGCGGGCGTGAAGATGGAGATGACGGAGCTCGAGCGGCGCGAGCTCGAGCAGAGCCTCCGCCGCGACCTGGAGCAGCTCGTCCGTGACGAGGCGCGCTCGGAGCTGCCGCTCCTGCCTCGACGGTTCGAGGTCGGCTTCGGCTCCGAACGCTCGGCCCCCGAGCTCCAGCGGGGGCTCGACCTCGGCGACGGCATCCGCCTCAGCGGGAAGATCGACCGCATCGACGTCGATCCCGGGAGCGCGCGCGGGATCGTCCAGGACTACAAGTCCGGCCGCACCGGGCACTCGGCGGCCGAGATCGAGAAGGAGCTGCGGCTGCAGATCCCGCTGTACATGCTCGTGCTCCGCGACCTCGTCGGGATCGAGCCGCTCGGAGGGCTGTACCGGCCGCTCGCGGGCGAGCGGCGCGCCCGCGGGCTGCTGCGGCTCGAGGCGAAGGACGACGGCGTCCCGGGCTTCGCGAAGAACGACTACCTGGACGAGGACGCGTTCTGGGCGCAGGTCGAGAACGCGAAGGAGCTCGCGCGCCGCTTCGCGCTCCGGATCCGGGAGGGCGACGTGCAGCACGACCCCAAGGGCGGCGACTGCCCCGCCTGGTGCGACCTGTGGTCGATGTGCCGGGTGAAGAGGGCGTAGTGAGCCGCGCGCCGAACGAGCAGCAGGCGGCCGCGATCGCGGCGCGCGGGCAGGTCTTCGTCTCGGCCGGCGCGGGGACGGGGAAGACGACGGTGCTCGTCGAGCGGTTCGTGCGCGCGGTCTGCGACGAGGGCCTCGACGTCGAGTCCCTGCTCGTGATCACGTACACGGAGCGCGCCGCCGGCGAGCTGCGCGCGCGGATCCGGGCGCGCCTCGCGGAGCTCGGCCGCCACGATCTCGCCCGGTCGCTCGACGGGGCCTGGATCTCGACGATCCACGGCTTCTGCCTCCGGCTCCTCAAGGCGCACCCGTTCGAGGCGGGCCTCGACCCGCGCTTCCGCGTCCTCGACGACAGCCAGGGGCGCGTGGTCCGCGGCGAGGCGTTCGAGCGCGCGCTGACCGCGTTCTGCGCCGGCGATCGGCCCGAGCGGCTGCAGCTCCTCGCGACCTACGGTGCCGGGGGATTGCGGCGGATGCTGACGAGCATCTACGAGACGCTCCGCTCCGCCGGCCGCGAGCTCGTGCTCGAGCTCGGTGACCCGCCGGACGTCGCGGCGCGGCTCGGCGATCTCGCGGAGTGCGCACGGTCGCTCGCAGACGACGTCGACGCGACGCCGACGCAGCGGACCGTGGCGGCGGAGGCGCTCGCGCTCGCCGAGGCACGCCCCCCTGCGGAGCGGCTGCTCGACCTGGGCGGCCTCCGCGCCCGCGGCGAGCGCGCCGCCAGTTTCGAGGAGGCACGGAAGGCGGTCGAGGCCGCCGCGCTCGACGAGCTCGCGCTCCGCGACCGGGAGCTCCTCCAGGAGCTGCTCCTGCGCTTCGCCGACGAGTACGCGGCCGCGAAGGACGCCGACTCCGCGCTCGACTTCGAGGACCTCCAGCTGCGCGCGCGCGACCTGCTGCGCGACCACGACGTCCTGCGCGAGCGCGAGCAGCTGCGGTTCCGGTCGTTGATGGTCGACGAGTTCCAGGACACGAACCGCCTCCAGTGCCAGATCGTCGACCTGCTCACCGGCCCCGGTACCGACCGCTTCTTCGTCGGCGACGAGTTCCAGTCGATCTACGGGTTCCGCCACGCGGACGTCGCCGTCTTCCGCGAACGGCGTGCACAGGCCGAGACGCTGCTGCCGCTGACCCGGAACTACCGCTCCCGCCCTGAGGTGCTGAGCGTCGTCAACCACCTCTTCGGCGCGTCGTTCGGCGAGGAGTTCCAGCCGCTCGCCGCGTCCGGCGACTTCCCGGACCCGGTGTTCGGGACGCCCGTCGAGCTGCTCGTGACGGACAAGTCGGCGTACGAGGGCTCGCACCTGCACTGGCGCCGCGCCGAGGCGCGCCACGTCGCGCGGCGCGTCCGCGAGCTCGTCGACAGCGGCGTCGCGGCCCCCGGCGAGATCGTCCTCCTCTTCGCCGCCGGTACCGACGCGGAGTGGTACGAGGAGGAGCTCAGGCAACAGGGGCTGCCGACGTACCGCGCGACCGGGCGCGGCTACTTCGGCCAGCAGCAGGTCGTCGACCTGCTCGCGTACCTGCGCCTCCTGCACAACCGCTACGACGACGAGGCGCTCGTGAGCGTGCTCGCCTCGCCGCTCGTCGGCGTCTCGAACGACGCGCTCCTGCTGATCCGGCGTGCGGCGGGGCGGCGGCCGATCTTCACGGGGATCGAGCGCACGCTCCCGCCGGACCTGGACGCGCGCGACACGCGGCTCCTGCGCGCGTTCCGGCAGCGCTTCGACCGCCTCGCCGAGGCTTCGAGCCGCCTCTCGCTCGAGCTCCTCTGCGAGCGGATCGTCGCCGACCACGACTACGACCTCGCGGTCCTCGCGCAGTGGGACGGCCGCCGCCGGTACGCGAACCTGCGGAAGCTCGCCAGGCTGGCGCGCTCGTACGAGGAGCTGCGCGGCCCGGATGTCGAGGGCTTCGTGCGGTTCGTGGCCGAGCAGGAGGCCGTCGGGACCGTCGAGCGCGATGCGGCCGCGGAGGAGGAGGGCGCGGACGCCGTCCGGCTGCTCACGATCCACGCCGCCAAGGGTCTCGAGTTCAAGGTCGTCGTCGTCGCCGACGCGGGGCGCGACAGGGCTGCTCCCGCGGCGGACGAGATCCTGTGCCTCTCCGACGGCCGGTTCGGCTTCCGCGTCGCCGACCCGGTGACCGGGCGCAGGCACGGCGCGTTCGGCTGGGAGGACGTGAAGGAGGTGCGGGCGCGCGAGGAGGAGTCCGAGCGGCTCCGCCTCTACTACGTCGCGATGACGCGGGCGGTCGACCGGCTCATCGTGTCCGGCTCGATCGACCGGGAGCGCCGCGCCGACGACCGCACCCCGATCGGCTGGGTGCTCACGCGCCTCGACTGCGACGCGGAGCTCGAGGCGGCTGCGAGCGGGCCCGTCGAGCTCGAACGGGAGGGAGCGCGAGTGCTCGTCCGGCTCGACGCGACGCCGCCGCCCGCGGAGGCGGCGGTGGGGGAGCCGCCGGAGCCGCAGCTCGTCATCGCGGAGTCGGGGCAGCTGGCGCTCTTCGCGCCCGGCGCCGAGCCGCCGCTCCCCCCGCTCGCACCGGCGCTGCCTCCGCTTCCGGCTCTCCCGGACCCGCCGCTCCACGACGTGCGGCGGCTGTCGTACTCGGCGCTCTCGCTCTTCGCCCGCTGCTCGTACCGCTACTACGCCGAGCGGGTGGCCGGGATGCGCCCGCGCGACGGCAACGGTGCGGTCGCGGGCTCGTCAGGCCTCGCGGCGACCCAGATCGGCGACGCGGTGCACCGCCTGCTCGAGATCGTCGATCTCGCGGCGCCGGTGCCACCGGACGTCGAGCAGGTGAGGGCGTGGTACCCGGGCGTGACGGACGCCGAGCTCGGGCGTATCTCCGGCTTCGTCAGGACGTACTGCGAGTCGGACCTCGCCCGGCGGATCGCGGAGCTCCCGGGGGCGCGGCCGGAACGGCCGTTTGCGTTCGAGCACGACGGCGTTCTCCTGCACGGTCGCCTGGACGTCCTCTGGCGTGACGGGCCGCGGGCGCTCGTGCTCGACTACAAGACGAACTCGCTGGAGGAGGGGACGCCGGCGGAGATCGTGGAGGCCGACTACCGACTCCAGCGGCTCGTGTACGCGCTTGCGTGCTTCCGTGGGGGCGCCGAGGAGGTCGAGGTCGTCTACCACTTCCTCGAGCGGACGGACGCTGTCGTGGCGACGACGTTCGCGCGTGACGACGTCGCCGAGCTCGAAGCCGAGCTGTCGAGCGCGATCGCGGCGATCCGCGGCGGCGACTTCCGGCCGACCCCGAGCGAGTTCAACTGCGCCGGCTGCCCGGCGCTCGACGTCGTCTGCGCGGGGCCGCGGCTGCGCGGGCCGTCGCGCCCGCCCGCACTCGCCGCCGCCGGGTAGCGTGGCGGGATGCGGGTCGCCGCCCTCTGTGACGTCCACGGCAACCTGCCGGCGCTCGAGGCGGTGCTCGCGGAGGTCGCGGCGCTCGACGTCGACACCATCGTCTGCGGCGGCGATGCCGTCGCGGGCCCCTTTCCGCTCGAGTGCCTCGAGCGTCTGCGCGCCGCGGGCGCCGTCTTCGTGCGCGGCAACGCGGACCGGCCGACGCCGCGGGCGCCGGACGGCACGTGGGAGTTCGTCCTCGGCCGGATCGGCGAAGCGAACGCAGCATTCCTCGCCGAGCAACCGATCGCGGTCTCCGTCGACGGCGTCCTCTACTGCCACGGGTCGCCGCGCGACGACGACGAGATCCTGACGAAGGTCTCGCCGGACGAGCGTTTTCGTGACGCGCTCGCCGGCGTGCGGGAGCGTGTGGTCGTCGGCGGGCACACGCACGTCCAGTTCGACCGCGTCGTCGACGGCGTCCGCTTCGTGAACGCGGGGAGCGTCGGGATCCCGTACGAGGGCCGCCGCGGCGCGTTCTGGGCGCTCCTCGACGGGGGCGAGGTCGAGTTCCGTCGCACGCCGTACGCGGTGGACGCCGCCGCTGCGCTCGTCCGGACGAGCGAGTATCCGGCGGCGGAGCAGATCGCCGGGTGGCTGCTCGAGCCCGAGGACCCGGACGAGGTCTCGGCGTACTTCGAATCCATTGCCGCGTAGTTACGTCGCGGAGGCGCGGCGGCGCGTCGGGCCGAAGCGCGACCGAATCGGGCCGATCGTCGAGCGCCTCGCCGTCGAGCACGCGGATGCGCGGATCGCGCTTCGGTTCCGGAGCGAGCTCGAGCTCCTGGTCTCCGTCCTGTTGTCGGCACAGACGACCGACGTGAACGTGAACAAGGTGACGGAGATGCTGTTCGAGAAGTACCGGCGGCCGCAGGACTACCTCGCCGTGCCGCAGGAGGAGCTCGAGCGGGACATCTATGCGACGGGGTTCTTCCGGCAGAAGGCGAAGTCGCTGCGCGGGACGGCGCGCGTGCTCATCGAGGAGTTCGACGGCGTCGTCCCGCGCACGATCCCCGAGCTGCTGCGCCTGCCCGGCGTCGCGCGGAAGACGGCGAACGTCGTCGCGGCGGAGCTCGGCGACCCGCAGGGCGTCGTCGTGGACACGCACGTGCGGCGCCTGTCGCAGCGGCTGGCGCTGACGCGGCAGGAGGATCCGGTGCGCATCGAGCGGGACCTCGTGAAGATCGTCCCGCGAGCCGAGTGGGGGAGGTTCCCGCACCTCTTGATCTGGCACGGCAGGCGGATCTGCGACGCGCGGCGGCCGCTCTGCGAGGACTGCGTCCTCGCAGACCTGTGCCCGTCGTCGCGGGTGCCCATCGAAGCCGCTCCGGCGGTCGCGGAGGCCGCACTCGCAGCGGCGCGCGAGCGCGGCTCGCCCGCCGCGTGACGCCGATGCACGCGGACGAGCTCGAGCTCGATCCCGAGCTCGTGCGGCGGCTCCTCGCGGAGCAGTTCCCCCAGTGGGCGACGCTCCCCCTGCGGCGGGTCGAGCCCGACGGCACCGTCAACGCGATCTTCCGGCTCGGCGAGACGATGTCGGTGCGGCTGCCACGGCGCGACGGGCCGACCGAGCCGCGCGGCGTCGAGCACGAGTGGCTGCCGCGGCTCGCGCCGCTGCTCCCGGTCGAAGTCCCCGTTCCCGTGGCGCAGGGACGGCCGGGATCCGGCTACCCCTGGTTCTGGGAGATCCACCGGTGGATCGACGGCGAGACGGCTCCGGTCGACTCGATCGACGCGCTGCTCGCGGCGCAGGACATCGCTGCGCTCGTCTCTGCGCTGCAGCAGGTCGATCCCGAGGGCGCTCCGCGCGGCCGTGGCATCCCGCTCCAGGAGCGCGACGCGGAGATGCGCCCGTGGTTCGCGCGGTTCCGCGGCGAGCACGCCGTCCTCGAGGAGTGGGAGCGTGCGCTCGCGGCGCCTCCGTGGGACGGCCCGCCGGTCTGGCATCACGGCGACCTCGACGCGCGAAACTGGGTCGTCCGCCACGGCAGGATCGTCGGCGTCATCGACTGGGAGTCGGCCGGCGTCGGCGACCCGGCGTGCGACGTGATGGTCGCGTGGAAGCTCGGGTCGGCAGCGGCGCGCGACGCCTTCCGCGCCGCGCTGCCGACGGACGACGCGACCTGGGACCGCGCGCGCGGGTGGGCGCTCTCGCAGGCGGTCGCGATCCTGGCGTACTACACCCCGGCGAACAACCCGGCGCTGTACCGCGACGCGGAGCGCTGGCTCGCGCTCGTCCTCGCGGAGCGCGACGGGCGCTAGCGCGGCGCGAGCGCGACGAGCAAGCCGCCGTCGTCGTCGTAGGCGGGGAAGACGTCGACGACGACCGGCTTCGCGCTCCCGGCCCGCGATCGCAGCGTCAGCTGCTCGCCCATCCTCCGGACGCCCCACTCGCGGGCGAGCGCGAACGGGTCCTTCTCGGGATCGAAGCCGTCCAGCCCGAACGCCTCGACGACCTCCTTGCCCATCAGATCCGCCTCGCGGTAGCCGGTCAGCTCGAAGACGCCGCGTCCCACGGCGAGGATGCGCCCGGACTGGTCGCAGGCGACGAGGCCTGCGTTCGGCCCGGGGTAGTAGTCGTCGAGCAGCTCGAAGAGGAAGCCGAACCCGCAGCGGTCGCACGCGACCGCCTGCTGGAGCAGCCCCTGCCGTCCGTCGTGGTCGATCGAGCGGTTCTTGCAGTTGGGGCAGATGAAGAAGGGCACCGCCGCGCAGCGTACCCGGCTGGCCCGGGGGCGCTCTCAGGCGGGAGCCGTGCGTTCCCGCGGCGCGATCGTCGCGTCCTGCGGGTGACCCTCGAGCTCCGCGAGGAAGCGCTCCGCGTCGAGAGCGGCCTGGCACCCCGACCCCGCCGCGGTGATCGCCTGGCGGTACACGTGGTCCTGCACGTCGCCGGCGGCGAAGACGCCGGGGATGTTCGTCTCCGTCGAGCGCGGCTTCGTCACGAGGTAGCCGTTCTCGTCGTGGTCCAGCCAGTCCACGAACAGCTTCGTCGTCGGGTCGTGCCCGATCGCGACGAAGAGGCCGTCGGTTGCGTAGTCGAGAGTCTCGCCGGTCTCGGCGTGCCGGAGGCGGATCCCCGTCAGCTTCCCCTCCTCGACGCCCAGCACCTCGTCGACGAGGTACGGCGTCAGGATCTCGATCTTCTCGTGCGACTGCGCGCGGTCGACCATGATCGGCGAGGCCCGGAACCCGTCCCGCCGGTGGACGATCGTCACCTTCGAGGCGAACTTGGTCAGGAAGAGCGCCTCCTCCATCGCCGAGTCGCCGCCGCCGACGACCACCACCTCGCGCTCGCGGTAGAAGGCGCCGTCGCACGTCGCGCAGTACGTGACGCCGCGGCCGTGGAGCGCGCGCTCGGACTCGAGCCCGAGCTGGCGCGCCGTTGCGCCGGTCGCGACGATGACCGTCTGCGCGAGGTACTCGTCGTTCTCGACGTACACCCGGAACGGGCGCTCGGAGAAGTCGACCCGCGTCACGTCGTCCGTGACGAACTCCGTTCCGAAGCGGGACGCCTGCTCGCGGAAGATCCGCATCATCTCCGGGCCCATGATCCCGTCGACGTAGCCGGGATAGTTCTCGACCTCGCTCGTGATCATCAGCTGCCCGCCCCAGTTGAAGCCCTCGATCACGAGAGGCTTGAGGTTCGCGCGCGCTGCGTAGAGCGCGGCCGTGTACGCCGCCGGGCCGCCCCCGATGATGATCACGTCGCGCACGTCGCTCACTGTCGCTCCTCCGTCTCCGCCGCGGCACCGCTCGCCGCGGACCCTCACGATAGAGAACGCATCGGCGACTCACGTTGTTCCTTCTAGGCGACCCGCTCCCCGCACAGATGGAGGACGCCGTCACGCGCCTCGGCGATCTCCCACGGCACGTGCGGCGCCGAGCGCCCAGGAGCGAGCAGGTGCTCGACCTCGTAACCGCGCGCGTGGAGCAGCTCCGCGATCAGCCGGCGGTGGCACTTCGTCGGCGGCGTCTCGCTGCACATGAACGCGGGCCGTGGCTCCTCGAGCGCCGCGGCGAGCGCCTCCTGCCACTCCGGCGTACCCATCCGCGCCGCGTAGCTGCGGAAGGCGGGGACGCGGATGCACCCGAAGCGGTCTTCGCCCGGCTCGTCCGAGAGGCGGCCGCCCAGCGCGACGACGTGGCGGTACGCGATCCCGGCGTCCGCGAGCGTCTGCTCGAGCGCCGGGCGGTTGAACTGCGGGTTCCGCCGCGACCCCGGGTATCGCCGCACGTCGACGAGCGTCCCCACCCCTGCCCCGAGCAGCACCGCGACGAGCTCCTCGGCGGGCCGTGTGCCGTGGCCGATCGTCCAGACGCGCATGCCCCGACGGTAGTCGAGGCTTAGGAACGCCGCGGTTCCGGCAATAGAGGCACGTATGACGACGACTGTGAGCTTGGACGGGCTGCGGGAGCTCGCGGGCTTCCGCGCCGAGAACGGGTGCGCGATCACCCTCTACGTGAACCTCGATCCGAGCGTGACGCCGACGGCCGGCGACATCGCCACGCGTGTCCGGTCGCTCCTCGACCGCGGCGCCAAGTCCCACGGCGCGACGCGCGGCGACCTCGCGCGCGAGGCCCGCGAGGGACTGAAGGCCGACTTCGAGCGCCTCGAGCGCTACTTCGAGGAGGACTTCGACCGCGACGGCGCTCACGGGCTCGCGGTCTTCGCGGCGGGGCTCGACAACGTCTGGAGCGTGGTCGCGCTGCCGTCGCCGGTCGACGACAGCATCCGCGTCGCCGACGACTTCCTGCTCGCGCCGCTCGTGCCGCTCGTCGGCCGCGGCGGAACCGGGCTCGTGGCCGTCGTCAATCGCGAGCAGGGACGCGTCTACGCGATGCGCGGCGGCCGCCTCGAGGAGGTGGCCGACCGCACGGAGGACGCGCCGCGCCGCCACGACCAGGGCGGCTGGTCGCAGGCGCGCTACCAGCGGCACGTCGACAACGTCGCGCACGAGCACTACAAGACGGTCGCCGAGGAGCTCGAGCGCCGCTACCGGCGCCTCAACCGGCCGCCGATCGTCGTCGTCTGCTCGGAGGAGGTGCGGCCCGAGCTGACGACCGTGCTGTCGAACGAGCTCGGCGAGGCGGTCGTCGGGTGGGCTGCCGCGGAGCAGCACGCGGGGCCGGCGGAGCTGCAGCAGATCGTCGAGCCGATCCTCGACGAGTGCCGGGAGCAGCGCGTGACGGCGTGCATCGAGCGCTGGCAGGAGGAAGCCGGTCGAGGCGGACGGGCAGCCTCCGGGTGGGCCGAGACGCTCGAGGCGGCGTCGGACGCGCGCGTGGAGACGCTCCTCTACACGGACGGTGTGCAGCGCGACGCGTTCCGCTGCCCTGCCTGCGGCCGTGCGTCGGCCGATGCGCGGACGTGCCCGCTGGACGGGACGATGATGGAGCCGCGCGACGACGGCCTCGACCTCGCCGTCCGCCAGACGCTCGCGCACGGCGGCGACGTCCTCGCCGTGATCGAGCGGCCGGAGCTCGACGGCGCCGAGGGCATCGCCGCGATCCTGCGCTTCTAGCGCCGCTAGGCGGCGTCGATCGCCCGCAGCTGCTCGCCGGGCAGGTGCTCGACGAGCTCGGCGGCGGCGAGCGTGTCGGTCACCGCATCGACGGGCTGCAGCTCCGGGAGCGGCTCCCCGTTCATCCCGTGCTCCTGCAGCTTGCGCCCGGTGACGAGCACGCGCGACTCGATCGTCCGCACCGTCTTGTTGTAGTGGCCGACGGCGCTCGTGAGGCTGCGGCCGAGCGCGTCGATGTGACCGGCCATCGTGGCGAGGCGGTCGCACAGCTGCTGCCCGAGGCCGTGGACCTCGCGCGCGCTCTGCGCCACCGTCTCCTGCTGCCAGGTCGCGGCGATCGTCCGCAGGAGCGCGAACAGGTTCGTCGGCGAGGCGGGGACGACGTTCAGCTTCCAGGCGTCCTCGGTGATCGACGCATCCTGCTCGTGCGCCGCGCGGAGGAACGACTCGTCGGGCAGGAACATGATCACGAAGTCCGGCGACGGGTCGAACTGGCGCTGGTACGCCTTCTGACTCAGCTTCGTGACGTGGTCGCGGAGCTGCCGGGCGTGCTCGCGCAGGTGGCCGACGCGCGCGTCGACGTCGTCGGTGCCGCACGCGTCGAGGTACGCCGCGAGCGGGACCTTCGCATCGACGACGACGTGCTTGCCGCCGGGGAGCCGCACGATCAGGTCGGGGCGGAGGAGCGCGCCCTCGTCGTCCCGCGTCGTCGACTGGAGGACGAAATCGCAGTGCTCGAGCATCCCCGCCGCTTCGACGACGCGCTTCAGTTGCACCTCGCCCCAGCGGCCGCGCACGTGCGGCGCGCGCAGCGCCGTGACGAGGTTCCCGGTCTCTGAGCGGAGCCGCTCCTGGCCGTCGCGCAGCGTTGCGAGCTCCTGCTTCAGCGCGCCGAACGCGTGCTGCCGCGCCTGCTCGAGCGTTCGCACCTGCCCGTCGACCTTCTCGAGCGACTCCTTGAGCGGCCGCACGTACCCCGAGAGCTTGGCCTCCGCGAGCTCGAGGAACGCGGAATTCGTCGCTCGGTAGGCCTCCGTCGACGCCGACTTGACCGCGTGCACGAGGCGCTCGTCGACCGCGCGGCGCTCGACTTCCAGCTGCGCCTGCGCGACCGCGACCTCCCGGTCGCGCTCGGCGAGCGCCTCCTCGAGCCCGCGCGCCTGCTCACGGAGGGCGGCGACGCGGCGGCCGAGCGCGAGCGCCGCCACGCCGGCGGCGAGCGCGACTCCGAGTGCCAGAGTGAGGGCGACGACCATGGCCGACGAACGGTAGAGGCGCCGTCGGACGGAACGGGTCGCGCCGGTCGCGCTGGTACGGTTAGCCGCCGATGGCCCGGAAGGACCGCGTTCCGAACCCACCGCGGAAGGTGCAGGCGCCGAAGCGGCGCAGCGCTCCCGCTGCTCCCGCCGACCCGGCGCGCCGGCGGAACCTCCTGCTCGCGGCGGGAGCCGCGGCCGTCGTCCTCGCGGCGATCGTCCTCGGCATGCTCTTCCTCGGAGGCGGCGGCAAGAGCGAGGCGGCCGTCCTGCAGGAGGCCGGCTGCACGCTCGAGTCCTACCCCGCACCCGCGGAGGAGAGCGATCACGTGGCGCTCGACGCCGACCCGGACTGGAACTCCTTTCCACCGTCGAACGGCCCGCACTACGAGGTGCCCGCGGTGCTCGGCTTCTACGACGAGCCGGTGCCGCTGATCCAGAGCGTGCACAACCTCGAGCACGGCGCGGTCGTCATCCACTACGGCGACGACGTCCCCCCGCCCGAGGTCCAGAAGATCCGCGACTGGTACACGGACGACCCGAACGGGCTTCTCGTCTCGCCGCTCGAGCGCCTGAACGACGAGATCGCGCTCACGGCGTGGACGACCCCGGACTCGGCACCGGGCGGCGAGGGCGGGGAACGCGGCCGCGGCTACGTCGCGAAGTGCCCTCGATTCGACGAGGCGGCGTTCGAGCGGTTCGTCGAGGAGCACCGGTACAAGGGGCCCGAGCGGTTCCCGCCGGAGCAGCTGCAGCCGGGCACCTGAGCAGCCTGCGCCGCCGCCTAGACTGACGCTGCCGCCGGGGTGGCGGAACCGGTCAGACGCGCCCGGCTTAAAACCGGGTGGCCTTCGGGCCGTGGGGGTTCGACTCCCTCCCCCGGCATCGGAGGCTTCCTGCGCTGCGGTAGAATCCGGCTGCTCGCCTGGTCCCCGCGAATCACGATCGAGAGGTAACGAGGTGGACGAGGTCGAGGCACGACAGGTGCGAGCCGGGCGCAACCAGGCGCTCTTTCGGGAGGTGAACGAGCGGGTGCGGTCGCTGAGCGCGGCCTGGCCGGCGGCGGGCGAGGTCGACTTCGTCTGCGAGTGCGCGAACGAGGACTGCGCGCGGCCGCTCTCACTCGACCTCGGCCAGTACGAGGCGGTCCGGGCCGACCCGACGACGTTCGTGGTCGCGCCGGGTCACGTGTACCCGGACGTGGAGGAGGTCGTGCGCGAGGAGCCCGCGTTCGTCGTCGTCCGGAAGATGGGCGCTGCTAGGCCCATCGCCGAGTCGTCCGCGCCGCGGCGCCCGACCGGCTGAGGCGCACCGGGCGCGGCAGGGCGCCTAGACTCCCGCCGTGGCCAAAGTCGCCGACGCAGCGGATCACGTCCACCTCGAGTGGGACACGCCGCTCTTCCGCACGTCGATCGCGCAGTTCGAGCAGGCGCTTCCGCACGCGGACGTCTCCGACGCGGTCGCGGAGCGGCTCCGGTACCCCGAGCGCGCGGTGATGCTTTCGGTCCCGGTGCGGCTCGACGACGACCGCCGCGTCGTCTTCGCCGGCTACCGCGTCCAGCACTCGAGCGTGCTCGGGCCCACGAAGGGCGGGATCCGGTTCGACCCGGAGGTGACGCTCGGCGAGTGCGCCGCACTCGCGGTCTGGATGACGTGGAAGTGCGCGCTGCTGCGGCTGCCGTACGGCGGTGCGAAGGGCGGTGTGCGGTGCAACCCGCGCGAGCTCTCGCAGCGGGAGCTCGAGCGGATCACGCGGCGGTTCACGTCTGACCTGCTCCCGGTGATCGGCCCACAGGAGGACATCCCGGCCCCGGACATGGCGACAAACGAGCAGACGATGGCGTGGATGATGGACACGTACTCGATGCAGGTCGGGCATGCCGTCCCCGAGGTCGTGACGGGCAAGCCGATCAGCGTCGGCGGGTCGGTCTTCCGGCACGAGGCGACCGGAGCCGGTGTGGTGATGGTCGTCGCGCGCGCATGCGAGCGCCTGGGGCTGAACCTCGCCGACCAACGGTGCGTCGTGCAGGGGTTCGGCAACGTCGGCGGGATCGCCGCGCACGAGCTCGCAGACCGGGGAGCGACGGTGATCGCCGTCTCGGACGTCTCCGGCGGGATCCACGACGAGGACGGCCTCGCGGTCCACGAGATGAGCGACTTCGCGCGCGAGCACGGCTCGCTCGAGGAGTGGACGGAGGGCACGCGGATCACGAACGAGGAGCTCCTCGAGCTCCCGTGCGACATCCTCGTCCTCGCCGCGCGCGAGGACCAGGTGACGGAGCGGAACGCCGCTCGCGTGCAGGCGAAGCTGATCGCCGAGGGCGCGAACGGGCCGACATCGCTCGAGGCGGACGCGATCCTCGCCGAGCGCGGGATCCCGGTCCTGCCCGACATCCTCACGAACGCCGGCGGCGTCACCGTCTCGTACTTCGAGTGGGTGCAGGACCTCGGCCGGCTCTTCTGGGACCGGGACGAGATCCGCGAGAAGCTGTCCGAGAAGATGAACGACGCCTTCGACCGCGTCTGGGACATCTCGCACGAGAAAGGGATCTCGCTGCGGACGGCCGCGCTCGTCGCCGGCATCCGCGAGGTCTCGACGGCGCTCGAGGCACGTGGCCTCTACCCGTGACGTGACGGACCGCGTTCGCGACGCGATGGTCGTCGACCCTCCGCAGCTCGGAGGGAGCGAGACGGCGCAGGCGGCCGGCGAGGCGCTCGCGCGGCCCGAGGTGCGCGCCATCTTCGTCTGCGACGAGGGCCGGCTGCTCGGCGTCGTGACGCGGAAGACGCTCGTGCGCGAGGTCGTCGCCGCCGGGCGCGACCCGCGCGCGACGGAGCTGCGGGAGATCGCGGAGGATCCGCTGAACACGATCGACGCCGACCTCCCGCTCGACGAGGCGTTCCGCTTCCTCGAGGAGCGCGACCTCGAGCGCGTTCCGGTACTCGAGGACGAGAAGCTCGTCGGCGTCGTCTCGCGCGCGGTGCTGCAGCGCCGGCTCGCCGAGGACGAGCCGGTCGACGAGGCGTTCTAGCTCAGCAGCACGTGAAGGCGCCGGGCGGTGCGGCGCCCTCCTCGGGCGCCGGCAGCTCGGCCGCGGCGAGCGCCGCTCCGTGGAGGATGTCGCGCTCGCTGACCCGGATCGCGTCGAGGCCGTAGCGCTCGAGGATCTCGAGGAGGATCGCGGCGCCCGCGACGATCACCGGCGCCCGTCCCGGCTCGATCAACCGCTCGCGCTCCGCGAGCGAGAGCGCGGCGAGCCGCGCAGCCTGCTCGCGGGCCGCGTCCGCAGAGAGGACGTGGCCGTGGATCCGCGCCGGGTCGTACTCATCCAGCCCGAGGTCGAGCGCCGCGAGCGTCGTCACGGTGCCCGCCACGCCGATCGCGCGCTCGGGCTGCGCATCGGGCAGAAGCGCCCTCACGTGCTCGCGGACCGCCGCGACGTCCTCGCCGTAGCGCTCGGTCATCCGCACGCATCCGACCTGCAGGCTCTCGCGCAGGCCGCCACCGACGAGCTGCACCTCCGTCGAGCCGCCGCCGATGTCGACGACGAGCGTGCCGGGATCGGCCGCCCCGATGCCGCGGAGCGTCAGCTCGGCCTCCTCGTCGCCGGACAGGAGCCGCGTGGTGAAGCCGTAGCTCCACTCGATCTCGCCGAGGAACGCTTCGCCGTTCTCGGCGTCGCGCACCGCGCTCGTCGCGATGCAGAGCGTCCGCTCCGCTCCCAGCGACTCGAGCTCGCGGCGGTAGCCCGAAAGGACGTTGCGAACGCGCGCGATCGGGACGGGGAGGAGGCGGCGGCGCTCGTCGACGCCCTCGCCGAGCCTCGTGATCGTCAGCCGCCGTGCGACCTCGTGGAGCGAGCCGTCTCCGTCGGCGTCGGCGACGAGCAGCCGTGTCGAGTTCGTCCCGAGGTCGACCGCGGCGACCCGCACTACTTGCGCGGGTACACGTCGGTCAGCCGGCCGAACGCGCTGCGCGCATCCGCGAGCGCCGAGGTGAGCACCGTCAGCCGCGCACGCGAGACGGCGAGGCGGCGCATCGATGCGTCGAGGGCCGTCCCGCTCGTGGCCGCTGCCTGCAGGTGGAGCTCGATCTCCGCAGTCGCGCGGGCGATCCGGTCGAGCTCGGACGAGACGCCGCCGCCGAGCCGCTTGAACGCGCGCCAGGCGTCGAGACCGCGCACCACGGCGAACCAGACGGAGGCGACGAGCGCGACGACGAGGAATGCGAGCGCGAGCCAGACGAGCATCGCGCGACTGTAGCAACGGCCTCTCTTCGCTATACTCGGCGCTGCGTCGCGGGGTGGAGCAGCCAGGTAGCTCGCCGGGCTCATAACCCGGAGGTCGCAGGTTCAAATCCTGCCCCCGCTACTGCGAGGCCCTGGCGACAGGGCCTTTTTTCATGCATCGGCCGCGCGCTACCGCAGGAGGTGCTCCGCGATCGCGGCGTCGACCTCGTCGGCGCCGATCGCGCCCTCGAACCGCGCGCGGACGATGCCGTCGGCGTCGACGACGAAGACCCACGGCTCGCTCGGCAGGTTCCACTGCCGGACCCACTCGTTGACGCCCTTGCCCGGCGTGTTGTCCTCGTAGATCTCCACGTGGATGAAGCGGATGCCGCGTCCTTCGTACCGCCTGCGGACGGCGCTGACGACGTCCACGGCCGGGCCGCACGCGCGCGTGTGGCAGTACTCGGGAGTCGCGAAGACGAGCACGAACGGGACGCCGCGCTCGAGCGACTCCGCGACGGTGTGGCGGAGGAGCGCCGTGTCCGGCGGGCGCTGTGTCGAGATCTCGCGCGCAGCCTTCCGCTCGGTCGTCGGGTTGACGATCGGCACGGCGCGTTCGCCCACGGCCGGCGCCGTCGTCTTCTCCTTGACGTCGATGATCTGGAACGCCTGCAGCTCACCGCCCTCCGGCTCCACGACCACCCAGTGCTTGCCGGCCGTCTCGAACGCGATGCGGGTGACGTAGACGCTCTCCGCGTCGTCGCCGTCGACGCCGAGCGGGGTCAGCGTCGCGGTCGCCTTCCTCGTCTTTCCGCCCAGTCGGTAGTAGACGTGCGCTCGCGGAGCCTGGACGAGCGAGCCGTCGTTCCGGACGAGCAGGAACGCGAGGCGGTTCTCGCCGCGCGCGAAGTCCGACGACGCCATCGTCATCGCGACGTCCGGGCCGGCCTTCGCGATCACCGGCTTCGCCCACGCGGGCGCCGGGATCTCCGTGCCCTCAACCGCGCCGGCCGAGGGCTCGGAGCCGCCGCAGCCGCCGGCGAGCGCCGCCGAGGCAGCGACCGCGGCGAGGTGCCGGAACCGGACGCGGGCGCGCACGCGGTCACCGTAGCCGGACGTGTCGTCGCCAAGTGCCGCGTGCTGCGGCGTGTACGCTCGCGCCGGTGCGGATCGGCGTCTGGAGCAGCGTCCTCGTGCAACCGTCGCTCGAGCAGACGCGCGAGGCTCTGGCGCGAGTCGAGGCGGCCGGGTACTCCTCCGTCTGGTTCCCGGAGCGTCCCGTCGGGACGGAGGCGGTCAGCGAGGCCGCCGTGCTCCTCGCCGCGTCCGAGCGGCTGGGGGTCGGGACCGGGATCGCGAGCATCTGGGCGCGCGACGCGACCGCCGCCGCGAACGCCGCACGGACGCTGAACGCCGCGTTCGGCGGACGGCTGCGGCTCGGGCTCGGCGTCAGCCACGCCCCGGCGGTCGCGATGCGCGGGCACGACTACGACCGCCCGCTCACGGCGATGCGCCGGTACCTCGACGCGATGGACGCCGCCGACGAGGTGGCCGGCGGTCGCGGCGCGCCGCGGCTGCTCGCGGCGCTCGCGCCGCGCATGCTCGAGCTCGCGCGCGACCGGGCCGACGGCGCGCACACGTACTTCGTCCCGGTGGAGCACACGGCGTACGCCCGCGAGCGGCTCGGCGGCGACCGCGAGCTCGTCGTGGAGCAGGTCGTCCTGGAGCGGGATCCGGTGCGCGCCCGCGAGCTCGCGCGGACGCACACGCACCGGTACCTCGAGCTCCCGAACTACCGCAACAACCTCATCCGGCTCGGCTTCTCCGAGGCCGATCTCGAAGGCGGCGGGAGCGACGAGCTCGTCGATCGCGTCGTCCCCTGGGGCTCGGACGAGGCCGTCGCGGAGGCGCTGCGCGCGCAGCACGAGGCGGGCGCGACCGAGGTGCTCGTCCAGGTGATCGTCGACGACCCGCGGCGCCTGCCGGTCGAGGAGCTCGAGCGACTCGCCGCGGCGCTCGCGTAGCGGCGCGGCGAGGTCGGCAGGCACCCTGTCGCGATGGCGCTCGGCCCGCTCGAGACCCACCTGCTCGACACGCTGCGCGGGCTTGCGCCTGCGGGCACCGGCGGCAGCGCACCGGAGGCGGAGGAGCTCTGGCGCGCGCAGCTCGCGAGCCGCCTCTGCGATGTCGCGGCGCGCGAGCTGCAGCCGACCGGGCGCAGCTTCTACTCGATCGCGTCGGCCGGGCACGAGAGCAACGGCGCGGTCGCGCTCGCGCTCCGGCCGTCGGACCCGGCGCTCCTCCACTACCGCTCCGGCGCGTTCTACCTCGCGCGTGCGGCGCAGACGGGGCGTGACGGCGTGCCGGACGTCCTGCAGGGCGTGACCGCGGCACGCACCGAGCCGATCGCGGGCGGGCGGCACAAGGTCTTCGGCCACCACGAGCTCGCCGTGATCCCGCAGACGTCGACGATCGCGTCGCACCTGCCGCGTGCGGTCGGACTCGCGTTCGCGCTCGAGCGGGCGCGGCGCCTCGGCCTCGACTCGGGGTGGTCGGAGGACGCCGTCGTCGTCTGCAGCTTCGGTGACGCCTCAGTCAACCACGCGACCGCACAGGCAGGGCTGAACACGGCGGCCTGGCTCGCGCACCAGGGGCTGCCGCTGCCGCTCCTCTTCGTGTGCGAGGACAACGGCATCGGGATCAGCGTGCGCTCGCCGCGCGGCTGGGTGGAGTCGGCGCTCCGCGCGCGGCCCGCGCTCGCGTACGAGTACGCGCGCGGCGACGATCCGGAGCTCGTGCTCGAGACGGCGCACGATCTCGTCGAGCGCATCCGCAGCGGCAGGCGGCCCGGGATCCTCCACCTGCGCACAGTGCGCTTCCTCAGCCACGCGGGCGCAGACGTCGAGGCCGCGTATCGCACGCCGCAGGAGATCCGCGCGGACTGGGCTGCGGACCCGCTCGCGGCGACGGCGCGCTGGCTCGTCGAGGCGGGAGTCAGGACGGGGACGGAGCTCGCGGAGGAGTACCTCGCCGAGCGGGAGCGGATCCTCGGCGTCGCGTACGAGGCGGCCCGGCTTCCGCAGCTCGAGAGCGCGGAGGAGGTGATGCGCCCGCTGGCGCCCCGTACGGTGTCGGCCGCCGCGCCGTCGGCGCGCGACGGCGAGGCCGTGACGCTCGCGCAGGCGATCAACGCCGCGCTCGCGGACGCGCTGGAGCGGGAGCCCGGCGCTCTGCTGTTCGGCGAGGACGTGGCGGTGAAAGGCGGCGTCTACGGCGTCACCCGCGGGCTCCAGAAGCGCTTCGGCGCCGCGCGCGTCTTCGACACGCTGCTCGACGAGACGTCGATCCTCGGGCTTGCCCTCGGTGCCGCACTCGCAGGCTTCGTCCCCGTCCCCGAGATCCAGTACCTCGCGTACCTCCACAACGCCGAGGACCAGCTTCGAGGCGAGGCGGCGACGCTCCAGTTCTTCTCGCAGGGCCGGTACCGGAACGGGATGGTCGTCCGGATCGCCGGCTACGGCTACCAAAAGGGCTTCGGTGGGCACTTCCACAACGACGACGCCGTCGCGGTGCTGCGGGACATCCCGGGGCTCGTGATCGCGTCGCCGGCGCGGCCCGACGACGCCGCCGGGATGCTCGCGACGTGCGTCGAGGTCGCGCGCACCGACGGCAGCGTCTGTGTCTACCTCGAGCCGATCGCGCTCTACCACACGCGCGACCTGCACGAGGACGGTGACGGCGGCTGGCTCGCACCGGCCGTCGGCGGTGCGCCGCTCGGCAGCGGTCGCACGTACGGCGACGGCGGCGACCTCACGCTCGTGAGCTGGGCGAACGGCCTGCGGATGTCGCTGCGGGTCGCGCGACGCCTCGCCGAGCAGGGCGTGGACGCGCGGGTGCTCGACCTGCGCTGGCTCGCGCCGCTGCCGGTCGACGACCTCCTGCGTGAGGCGCGTGCGACCGGCCGCGTCCTCGTCGTCGACGAGACCCGGCGCACGGGCGGCGTGTCGGAGGGGATCGTCGCCGAGCTCCTCGACGCCGGCTTCGAGGGGCGCATCGGCCGCGTCACCAGCAAGGACTCGTTCGTGCCGCTCGGCGACGCCTCGGCGCTCGTGCTCCTGTCGGAGGAGGAGATCGAGTCCGCCGCCCTCGCTCTCGTCGGCCGTGGCGCGGAGCGGCCGGCGGAGCCGGGGTACGATCGCGCGTGATGAGCGGCGGCCCCACGATCGGCTTCGTGCACACGGTGCTCGCGCTGCCCCCGACGTTCACCGAGCTCGCGCAGGAGCTGATCCCGGACGCCGAGGTCTTCCACATCGCCGACGAGAGCCTCCTCGGCGTGACCCGCCGCACCGGCGCGCTCTCGGCGGTGACGCAGCGGCGGGTGCTCGGGCACATCCTCTCCGCCGTCGACGCGGGCGCCGACGCCGTCGTCGTGACCTGCTCGTCGGTCGGGCCCGCGGTCGACGCAGCGCGGGCCTTCGTGGGCGCGCCCGTCTACCGGATCGACGAGGCAATGGCGGACGAGGCCGTTCGCACCGGGCCGCGCGTCGGCGTCGTCGCGACGCTGCGGACGACCCTCGAGCCGACCGCCGCGCTCGTCACGCGTCGCGCGCAGGAGGCGGGGAAGCAGGCGACCGTCGTCTCGCGGGTGGCGGAGGGGGCGTTCGACGCGCTTCAGGCGGGCGACCGCGACCGCCACGACGAGCTCGTGCGGGCGGAGCTCCGGGAGCTCTCGCGGGAGGTCGACGTCGTCGTCCTCGCGCAGGCCTCGATGGCGCGGGTCGCCGACACGCTCGGCGCCGCCGAGCGGCCGGTGCCGATCCTCTCGAGCCCCCGGCTCGGGATGCAGCGCGTCGCCGAGCTCGTCGCGCAGCTCCCAGCCGCCTGACGGCGGCCTCAGCCGCCGCTGATCGCCGTGATCACGTCGACGCGCGAGCCCGCCGCGACGGGCGTGTCGAGCGCGGCGCGCTCGCGGTCGACGTAGACGTGGATGTGCCGGCGCAGCTCCGGGCCGGGCTCGCAGAGCCGGTCGCGCAGCCCGGGCCAGCGCTCGTCCAGCCGCTCGAGCACGTCGGCGACCGTGGCTGCGTCGAGGTCGAGGCGCCGCGGCAGGCCGGGGAAGAGCGGCGGCAGCGTCGAGGGGAGGTGGACGTCCGGCACGCTACGCCTCGACGACCGCGACCTCGACCGAGCGGATCGGCGGCAGGTAGCTCGCGATCTCGCTCCACGTCTCGCCCTCGTCGGCGCTCGCGAAGACCTGCCCGGTGCTCGTGCCGAAGTAGACGCCCGGCTCGTCGTAGGGGTCGATCGCCATCCCCTCACGGAGGACGCCGAGGTGGGCGTTCTCCTGCGGGAGGCCCGTCGTCAGCTTCTGCCAGGACGAGCCCGCGTCGCGCGTCCGCCACACCGCCGCCTTCCCGTCGATCATCGTCCGCCCGTGGCCGCCGTCGAGCGGGATCACGTAGAACGTGTCGCGGTCGTGCGGGTGCGCGGCGGCCGCGAAGCCGAACTCCGACGGCAGGCCTTCGGTGATCTCGGTCCAGGAGTTGCCCTCGTCGTCGCTGCGGTGGACGCCGACGTGGTTCTGCTGGTAGAGCCGCGTCGGTTGGGCGGAGCGGACGAGCTTGTGGACGCAGAAGCCGATCTCCTCGTGCTCGCGTGGCCAGTCGGCCCGGAGGCCGCGGTTCCGGGGCGTCCACGTGGCTCCGTCGTCGGTCGTCTCGAAGATGCCGACCCCCTGCACGATCGCGAAGTACCGGTCCGGCCGCTCGAGATCCGGAAGGATCGCCGGGACGCCGAGGTGCCCGGGCGGCTGGTTGGACGGGTCGTTCCACGTCTCGCGGCCCGGTAGCCCGTCGAGCGTCGAGCGGAGCGCCCACGTCTCGCCGCCGTCCGTGCTCTCGAAGATCCCGGGGTTCTCGGCTCCGGCGAAGAGCCGCCCGTGCGCGGCGGTGAGGCCGGAGACCTTCGACAGCTTCATCCCGTCGTCGTAGTGGAGGCCCTCGCTCGACTGGCTCCACGTCTCGCCGAGGTCGCTGCTGCGCCAGACGCTCGCGCCGTGCCACTCGCTCGCGGCCGCGGCGTAGATCGTCCCGCTCGCGCCGTCGAGGATCGCGTGGTAGACCGGCCACCCCTCGCAGAACGGGCCCCGGAGCGACCACGCGCCGCGCCCTTCGTCGCTCTCGAGCAGGAAGCACCCCTTGCGGGTGCCGACGAGCAGGACCGTCTTCGACATGCGAGTCACCTCCGGGTACGCGTGGCCACCATCCTCCTATCAGACGGCCGTGCGCGCCGGAAATGATCGGCACCGCCGGCCGCGGGACATGGCACTCTGTAGGCGTTCGTGCCGAACGACGCAGAGCCATCCCGTACCGGCGGCCGCGCGGCCGCCCCCCGCCCTAGCGCCCCGCACGCCGGAGGCTCGCGCTGACGAGTGCGCTCCTGCTCGTCGCCGTCGCGCTCCTCGTGGCCGCGAACGGCTTCTTCGTCGCCGCGGAGTTCGCGCTCGTGCGCGCGCGGCGCTCGCGCGTGGAGCGGCTCGCGGAGGAGGGCGTCGGCGGCGCGAAGCGCGTGCTCGGGCAGATCGAGCGGATCGACGAGTACCTCGCCGCCTGCCAGCTCGGCATCACGATGGCCTCGCTCGGCATCGGCTTCCTCGGCGAACCCGCGATCGCGCGCCTGCTCGAGGAGCCGCTCGGGACCGTGCTCGGCCACGGAGTCGCGGTCGTCGTCGCGATCAGCATCTCGTACCTGCTCGTGACGGCCGCGCACATCACGGTCGGCGAGCAGGTGCCGAAGATCTTCTCCATCGTCCACCCCGAGTCGACGGCCCGCTACGTGGCGCGGCCGTTGCACTGGTTCCTCGTCTTCTCGAAGCCGCTGAGCTGGGTGCTGAACAACGCGTCGAACGCGATGCTGCGCGTCGTCGGGGTCTCGCCGAAGGACTTCCACGAGGGCCCCCAGAGCGAGGAGGAGCTGCGGCTGCTCGTCGCCGAGTCGGCGACGGGCGGCGTCCTCGACGTCGGCGAGGCCGAGATGCTGCACGGCGTCTTCCAGCTCCACGAGCGCCAGGCGCACGAGGTGATGACGCGGTTCCACAACGTGGTGACGGTGACGACGGAGACGCCTGCGCGCGACGCGCTGCAGCGCGCCGTCGAGTCGGGGCACTCGCGGCTCGTCGTCGTTCAGCCCGGCGAGGACGTGCACGCGGTCGGGACGGTGCACACGAACTCGCTCGTGCGGCTCCTCTTCGAGCAGGGCCCCGAGGCGCCCGTCGAGGGCGCGGCACTGCCCGCGTTCGTCGTCCCCGAGACGAAGCCGCTCGACGACCTGCTCGCGGACCTGCGCCAGCGGCGCCAGAGCCTCGCGCTCGTTGCGGACGAGTACGGGACGCCGGTCGGGATCGTCTCCGTCGAGGACATCGTCGAGGAGGTCGTCGGCGAAATCGAGGACGAGAAGGAGGCGGTCGAGATGCGCGGTCGCCGCCTCGCGAACGGCGACTGGATCCTCCGCGGCGACCTGTCGTTCGCGGAGGCGGCGGAGTTCGGCGTCGACCTGGTCGAGTTCGCGAACGGCTTCTCGTCGGTCGGCGGCCTCGTCTTCGGGCGGCTCGGACGGCAGCCGAAGCGCGGCGACGTCGTCGTCCTCGACGGCTACCGCCTACGCGTGGAGTCGGTGCAGGGGCCGCGGATCGCGGTGCTGCGCGTCCGCCGCGACACGCCGCCGCCGGGAACGGAGCCGGCCGAGGGCTAGACGGCCGACGCCGCAGGGCGCGCGGCGGCCGGCGCCGCGTCGTCCACCTCGACGGCGGGCGCCGGGTGGAGCGGCTCGAGGTACGCGCAGCGACGGTCGTCGAGGAGCGGCGAGCGCCGCACGACTGCGACGCGGTACTCGACGTCGTCGAGCCACACGGAGCTGCCGCGGGAGAGAGGCCCGCTGACGTCGTGCTCGACGAGGCGGTAGCCGGAGGGGCCCGACAGGAAGAGCCACACGGTGCGCGGCTGCGCCTCCGCCGCGTCGTGCTCCTCGTGCGCGCGCCGCTGCGCCTGCACCTCCTGTACGACGCCCGCCACCGCTTCCACGAGCTCGTCGAGCCGTTCGTCGAGGCGCTCGAGCGGCGAGGAGCCGTTCCGTGCGCCGAAGAGGAGGCGGGGAAGCCGGCCGGAGGAGCGAGACGACGTCGCCTCGTCGACGGCCGCACGCATGTCGCGGTCCACGCCCCCGCGTTCGGCACGGAAAGCCGATCCCCTGCCCACCTCCGGCGACGTACGATGCTCCCCGTGACGACGACGGCCGCCACCGAGCTCGAAGCCGCACTCGAACGGCATCGCGTCGAGCTGACGGCGTATTGCTACCGGATGCTCGGCTCGCTCGAGGCCGAGGACGCGGTGCAGGAGACGCTCGTCCGCGCCTGGCGCGCCTACGACCGCTTCGAGGGGCGCTCGCAGCTCCGGTCCTGGCTCTACCGCATCGCCACGAACGTCTGCCTCGACATGCTCGACGCGCGCAAGCGCCGCGCGCGGCCGATGGATCTCGGGCCTGCACGCGAGCCGGTCGCCGAGAACCTGAACGCGCTGCCCGAGGCGACGTGGATCGAGCCGGTGCCGGACGCGCTCGTCGTGCCGGACGGCGACCCGGCTGCGGTCGCGCAGGCGCGCGAGAGCGTGCGACTCGCGTTCGTCGCCGCACTGCAGCACCTGCCGCCGCGACAGCGTGCCGTCCTCATCCTCTGCGAGGTGCTGCGGTGGAAGGCGAGCGAGGTCGCGGAGCTGCTCGAGACGTCCGTCGCGTCGGTCAACAGCGCGCTGCAGCGCGCGAGGGCGACGCTCGAGGCGTCGCAGCTCGAGGCCGTCGAGGCCCCGGACACCGTGGACGAGGCCGACCGCGAGCTGCTCGCGCGGTACGTCGACGCGTTCCAGCGCTACGACATCGACGCGCTCACGGAGCTCCTGCACGAGGACGCGACCCAGTCGATGCCCCCGTACGACCTCTGGCTGCGCGGCCGCGACGACGTCTTCGCCTGGTGGTTCGGGCCCGGGATCGCGTGCAAGGGATCCCGTGTCGTTCCCGCGCCGGCGGCGAACGGGATGCCCGCTTTCGGGCAGTACAAGCCCGCCGCCGACGGCGCCGGCTACGAGCCGTGGGCGCTGCAGGTGGTCGAGGCGAAGGACGGCCGGATCGCCGAGCTGACGTTCTTCCTCGACACCGAGACGCTCTTCCCGCGCTTCGGGCTGCCACCCCGGCTCGACGCGTAGCCGCTAGGCGTCGACGAGGACGTCGCTCAACCCCATCAGCTCGACGAGGTCGTGCAGCGGAGGCGACGCTCCGCGGAGGAGGACGAGGCAGCCACGCCTGCGCGCGGCGAGCTGGAGCCGGGCGAGCGCGTCGACCGTGACCGCGTCCGGCTCCACACCCGCGACGTCGCAGACGGCGACCTCCGGCTCGTGCTCGGCGAGCAGCGCGCAGACGCGGTCGCACAGCCCCGGGAGGTCGTCGCGCCGGATCGCGCCGTGGATCCGGAACGAGAGGATGCGCTCGGCCGAGGCGCTCATCCCCGTATGACGGCTGCGCGGCACGGAACTCATCGGTGGCTCGACCGATGAGTTCCGACCGCCGGTGCCGTCAGTAGCGTCGAGAACCGACCCGAGGAGGAACGAGTGAGCATCGCCGACGTCCACAAGAAGTGGCTCGCCCTGTACGTCCTGTGCCTGGGCGACCTGTTGATCGTGCTCGACGTGTCCATCGTGAACGTCGCCCTGCCTTCGATCCGCGAGGACCTCGGCTTCTCGCAGGCATCCCTCGCGTGGGTGGTGAACGCATACACGCTCACGTTCGGCGGCTTCATGCTGCTCGCCGGCCGGCTCGGCGACCTCTTCGGGCACCGGCGCCTGTTCGTCGGCGGCGTCACGCTCTTCACCGTCGCGTCGCTCGTGTGCGGCGTCGCGACCTCGCAGGGGATGCTCGTCGCCGCCCGCGCCGTGCAGGGTCTCGGCGGCGCCGTCGTCGCGGCGGTCGCCCTGTCGCTGATCCTGCTCCTCTTCACCGAGCCCGGCGAGCGTGCGAAGGCGATGGGCGTGATCGGCTTCGTGGCCGCCGGTGGCGGCTCGATCGGCGTCCTCGCCGGCGGCGTGCTGACGGATCTCCTCAGCTGGAACTGGATCTTCCTGGTCAACCTCCCGATCGGCGCGTTCGTGATCGCGTCGTGCCTCGCACTGCTCCCGCGCGACGGCGCGGAGCGCGAGCGGGGGCGGCTCGACATCGCGGGCTCCGTCCTCGTGACGGGCTCCCTCCTCGTCGCCGTGTACGCGATCGTGAACGGGAACGAGCAGGGCTGGACGTCGGGGCACACGCTCGGCCTGCTCGGCGCCGCGGCCGTGGGGCTGGCCGCGTTCGTCGCGCTCGAGGCGCGGGTCGCGGCGCCGTTGATGCCGCTCGGCCTGTTCCGGATTCCGAGCTTCACCGCGGCGAACGTCGTCGGCGTGCTCTGGTCGGCCGCGATGTTCGCGCTCTTCTTCCTGTCGGCGCTCTACCTCCAGCTCGTCCTCGGCTACAGCCCGCTCGAGGTCGGCCTTGCGTTCCTGCCGGCGAATCTCGTCATGGGCGCGTTCTCGCTCTGGCTGTCCGCGCGCCTCGTGATGCGCTACGGCGTCAGGGTGCCGCTCGTCGCCGGGATGCTGCTCGTCGCCGCCGGGCTCGCGCTCTTCGCACGCGTGCCCGTCGAGGGCGAGTTCCTCGTCGACGTGCTCCCGGCGATGCTCGTGATCGGCATCGGCATCGGGATGGCGATGAACCCGGTGCTGCTCGCGGCGATGGGCGACGTGCGGCCCGAGGAGTCGGGGCTCGCGTCCGGGGTCGTGAACACCGCGTTCATGATGGGCGGCGCGCTCGGCCTCGCCGTCCTCGCCAGCCTCGCCGCCGCGCGGACGGACTCGCTCGCCGCGGGCGGCGACACGCGGCTCGAGGCGCTGACGGGCGGGTACTCGATCGCGTTGGGGGTCGGTGCCGCGTTCGCGCTCGCAGCGGCCGGGGTCGCGGGCGCGCTGCTCAGGCAGCGGCCTGCGGGCGCCGCCGGCGAGCCTGCGGCGGCGCACGGGTGATCGGGCGCGACTCGGCTACAGTGAGGAGACGCGCTCGCCGGTCCTGATGCTCCTCGTTCCCCCGGGCGGTTTTCCTCAACGAGGGGCGGCTCGGCGGGTAGAACATGGAACAGGCGACTGAGCGGTCGTCTCCGGCCGTTGCGATCACGAACGGGATCGTGGCGCTGCACCGGACGAACTACGGCCGCGGGGCGACGAAGGCCCGCACGCACATCGGCGACGGCTTCGTCCTCTGCGTGATGGAGGACATCTTCACCGCGGCCGAGCGGACGCTCGTCGGCGCGGGCAAGCTCGAGACGGTGCGCCGGGCGCGACTCGAGTTCCAGGAGATCATGCGCGACGACTTCGTCGGTCTCGTGGAGAACGCCGTCGGGCGGCGCGTGTACTCCTTCTTCTCGCAGATCGACGTGAACGGCAACGGGATCGAGGGCTTCCTCGTCGAGAGCGTCACGGGCGACCGTGCTGCGGCGGACGGTGCTGCGGCCGACGGTGACGGCACCGCCGGCGCCGGTTAGGATGCGCTGACGCAGCCGCGTGGTACCATCGACGGGCTGGGTCGGGCGGCGGTCGAGGCGCCGCGCGGCTCATTGTGAGGAGCAAGGGGCGGAGCAGTCGGGTCGGCTGCGTCCGAGCCTTCGAAACCGCGCACTCGCGCAGTAGCAGAAGGAGCCCCATGCTCACGTACGAAACCGGCACCACCACCCTGAGCGTCGACGTCCGCTCTCGCTGGGACGCGCTCGAGCTGATGCGCGCGCTCGCGCGGCACCGGGTGTGGATGGTTCAGATGGGTCCGTCGTTCTGGGTCGTGTCCGCTCGCGTCGAGGGGGACGCGGCGGAGGCGCTTGCGACGGTGCGGCGGTGGTCGGCGCAGCGGAACGTCGAGCGCGTGACGGGACGGCTCGGCGGCGACGACTTCGTGCTCGAATCCGGCGAGGCCGCCGCATGACTGCCCAGGCGGTCGACACGCCGGCCGCGCTCGCGTCCGCGAACGCGAAGATCGCGCAGCTCGAGCAGGCGCTCACGAGCCGCGTGATCGTGGACGTCGCCGTCGGCGTGCTGATCGAGCGCTACTCGCTCGACCGGCAGGAGGCGTTCGAGCTCCTGCGGAGCGCCGCGCGGCACCACCGGCGGAAGATCCACGGTCTCGCGGCGGAGGTCGTGGCGGACCGAAGCGAGCGGCCGGAGGTGGCGGCCGCGCTCGAGCGACGCCGTTAGGTCGCGGCGCGCTCGACCGCCAGCCGGACGCGCAGTGAGAAGCCGCCCACACGCGTGCCCGTGCCGCGCAGCGCCGCGGCGCAGCGCGCCGGGCCGAGGTCCTTCAGGTCGATCGTCGTCGTCCGAAGGTCGCCGCGAAGCGTGCGGCGCGCGCGGCGGCCGTCGCTGCAGCCGATCTCGACGACAGCTGCCGCACCACGCGTGATCGTCGCCTTGTACGTGACGCGGCGCCCGGGCCCGATCAGCTCGAAGGGGATGCTGACCGTTCGCCCGGGCCGCAGGATGCCCGTGCGCGGGATCACGACGGGAGGCTTCGCGGCGGCGGGCGCCGGCGCGGCGGGGGCGTTCTCGAGGTCGCGGCGAAGCGCCGCGCGGATCGCGGTCGTCGGCGGCGCGAGCCACGAGATGCCGTACCGCGTCTCGAGGTGGAGTTGCGTGTAGTCCTCCGCGAAGATCTCGCCGATCGCGCGCTCCCAGCCGAGCGAGTACGTGTGCGAGGCCTTCCCGGCGGCGAGCAGACGGTCGATTGCGCGCGCGTTCCACCACGAGGCGCTGCCGTTCGGCTCGCGCGCCGCCGCAGCGACGCCGCGCCAGGCGTCGACGTGATGCGCGTACTCGTGCAGGAGCGTGTGCGCCGTCCGCGGCGACTGCCCCGTCGGGACGACGATCCGCGCGGCGAAGCGGGAGCCGCTGTAGCAGCCGCCGGCGGCGGCGCCGCACGTCCGTCGTAGCTCGGCCGGCGAGACGACACGGACGGTGACGTGCTCGATCTCGTTGCCGTGCGCCGCGGTTCGAAGGAGCTCGGCGTACCACTCGACGTCGACGCCTTCCGCCCTGACGTCGAACGTGATCGTCCGTCCTGCGGCGTCCTGCGCGGTAACGACGTCCGCGGCGGCCGGTGCTGCCGAGCCGAGAGCCGCGGTTGCGGCGAGAAGGGCGACGAGGCGGCGCATCTCGGGCCAAGGTAGCCATGCCCGCCTGAGAGAACACTGGGAACCGTGTAAGGATTTTCGAAAGCGACCTACGGGAGCGCGAGGTCGCTCCAGAGGTCGCCGTCGCGGTCGAGCCGCGCGCGGACGTCCTGAGGGCCGAACCGGAGCGTCGTCGCGTCGCGTGCGGCGGCGGCAGCCTCGACCTCGTCCCACGTCACCGGCGTCGACACCGACGGGACGCGGGTGGCGCGGAGGGAGTACGGCGCCGCGGTGGTGCGGGTGGCGTCGCTCTGAAGCCAGTCGACGAGCACGCGGCCGCGCCGCGCCTCGCGTCGTTGCTCTGCGACGACGAGCTCCGGGAGCTCCCACGCGAGCCGTTCGGCGAGCTCTCGCGCGACTGCCTTCGTGTCGGCGAACGTGGCGGCCGCCGGCGCCGCGAGATGGAGGCCGCTCGCGCCGGACGTCTTCACGAGCGTCGCCTCGCCCAGCGACCGCCGGGCGGCGAGCGCGACCCGGCAGCACTCGACGAGTCCCGCCGGCGCGCCCGGATCGAGGTCGACGAGGAGCCGGAGCGGCGTCTCGGGCGCGTCGACGGTGCTCCCGAACGGGTGCAGCTCGACGGTGCCCTGGTTCGCGACCCACACGAGCGACGGCTCGTCGTCGACGACGCAGAACCGCTGGCCACGGATCTCGGCCACCGTCATCCAGTCGGGTGCGCCGCGGCACTCGTTCTGCCACCACCCGCGGCGGTGGACGCCCTCCGGGAAGCGCCAGAGCGTGAGCGCGCGCCGCGCGAGGTGGGGGAGGAGCGCAGGCGCCACCCGCTCGTAGTAGGCGACGAGGTCGCCCTTCGTGAACCCCGTCTCCGGCCAGAGGACCCGATCGAGGTTCGTGAGGGTCACGCTCACGCGAGGAGCTCCTGCGGGCGTGCGCCCGCGGCTCCGAGCTGCTCCACACCGCATGACGCAGGGTCGCGGTCGGGCCGCCAGCGGCGGAAGCGCGCCGGGTGCCGGAAGCGGTGGCCGTCGACCTGTGTGTAGGCGACCTCGGCGACGCGCACCGGCGCGACGGGGACCCAGTCCTGCGTCATCCCCGGCTCCCAGCGGCCGGCGGCTCCCCGAAGTCGCCCCGTCGAGCCGCCTCCGAGGAGGAAGCCCCGTTCCCACGGATGACCCGCGAGCGTCGTCGTCAGCGGACGCAGCGCGTCGCGAAGCTCGTGCCGCAGCCGTGCGCCGAGGCCCGTGACGACGCCCACGTGCTGCAGCGCGCCCTCCTCGTCGTGGAGGCCGAGGAGGAGCGACGAGAGCTCGTGCCGGTCGGCGTAGACGCGGAAGCCGGCGACGACGCAGTCGGCGGTGAGCTCGTGCTTCACCTTCAGCATTCGACGCGCACCCGGCTCGTAGGGCGACGCGAGCGGCTTCGCCACCACGCCGTCGATCCCCGCGCCCGAGAAGCGCTCGAGCCAGCCGGCCGCGACGTCCGGATCGTGCGTCGCGGGCGTGAGGTGCAGGGGCGGCTCGGCGTCCCCGAGCAGCCGCTCGAGCTCCGCGCGCCGTTCGGCCAGCGGGACGTCGAGGAGCAGTTCCTCCGTCGCGAGGACGTCGAACGCGACGAACGCGGCGGGCGTCTCGCTGCGGAGCCGCTCGACGCGCGACGCCGCGGGGTGGATCCGCGCGAGGAGCGCCTCGAAGCTGAAGCCTGCTCGCGTCACGATCACGAGCTCCCCGTCGAGGGCCATCGTCGCCGCCGGATGTCGCGCGAGCGCCTCCACGACCTCCGGGAAGTACCGCCCGAGCGGGTTCCCGTGCCTGCTCTGCAGCTCGATCGTGTCGCCGTCTCGGAACGCGAGGCAGCGGAACCCGTCCCACTTCGGCTCGTAGAGGTACTCGCCGCGCGGCAGCTCGCGCACGAGCTTCGCGAGCATCGGCGGGACGGGCGGGCGGAGCGGCAGCGGCATACGCGGCGCGTACCCGCCCCGAGGCGCGCGCTACCCCAAGAGTTTGTGTTGTTTCAACACAAGCCTCAGCGCGCGTACACGCCCGCGAGGGCGTCGTCGATCGCCGCGAGGGTGGCCTCGTCGAGCTCCACGCCGGACGCCGCGGCGTTCGCGTCCACCTGCTCCGGCCGTGACGCGCCGACGATCGCGGACGCGACGTTCGGCTCCCGCAGCACCCACGCGAGCGCGAGCTGGGCAAGCATGATGCCGAGCCCGTCGGCGACCGGCCGCAGGCGCTGCACCGCCTCGAGCACGTCGTCGCGCAGGAACCGTCCCATGAAGCCGCCCATCTCGTCGGAGGTGGCGCGCGAGCCCTCCGGCGGCGGCTCCCCCGGCCGGTACTTCCCCGTCAGGACGCCCTGCGCGAGGGGCGACCACACGATCTGCGAGATCCCGTTCGCGGCGCTCACGGGGATCACCTCGCGCTCCGGCACGCGATAGAGGAGCGAGTACTGCGGCTGGCTCGAGACGAACTTCTCGACGCCCGGGAGGTCGAGCGACGCCTGGATCTGCGGCGCCGTCCACTCGCTGAAGCCGAGGTAGCGGGCCTTGCCCTGGCGGACGACCTCGCTCAGCGCCTCCATCGTCTCCTCGAGCGGCGTGTCGGCGTCGTAGCGGTGGCACTGGTACAGGTCGACGTAGTCGGTGCGGAGCCGCTCGAGCGACGCGTCGACCTGCTTGAAGACCTGCTCGCGCGAGAGGCCCCGGTCGGTGTCCGACATCGGGAAGTAGAGCTTCGTCGCGAGCACGTAGGACTCGCGCGGCCGCGACGCGAGCACCTCGCCGAGGAACGCCTCCGCCACACCGCGGCCGTAGACGTTCGCCGTGTCGATGAAGTTGATGCCGACCTCGAAGGCGCGGTTCACACACGCCTCCGCCTGCTCCCGTGCGACGCCACCCGAGTAGGTCAGCCACGAGCCGAGGCTGATCTCGGAGACCTCGAGGTCGCTGGAGCCGAGACGGCGGTAGCGCATGGCGCGACACTTCCCCGCAATGGACGTCACCGACACACTCGTGATCGGCGAGCTGACCCTCGAGCTCGTGCACCCGCCGGACGCGGAGGACCTGCTCGACGAGGAGGCGTTCGAGCAGGAGGAGTTCCTGCCGTACTGGGCGGAGCTGTGGCCGAGCGCCGTCGCGCTCGCGCGTGAGATCGAGCGGAGGGACGTCGAGGGCGCGAAGGTGGTCGAACTCGGGTGCGGGCTCGCGCTGCCGTCGATCGTCGCAGCCAGGCGTGGCGCCGACGTCGTCGCGACGGATTGGTCCACCGACGCGCTCGTCTATGCCGGGCGCAACGCGGCTCGGAACGGCGCGCGTATCGAGACCGCGCGCGTGGCATGGTCGGAGCCGGACGAGCTGCTCGCGCGGGCGCCGTTCGACCTCGTTCTCGCAGCGGACGTCCTCTACGAGCGGCGGAACGTCGAGCTGCTCGCGCCGCTGCTGCCGCGGCTCGCGTCGGAGGTCCTCGTCGCGGATCCCGGCCGCCCGGCGCTCCGGTCGTTCCTCGAGAGGGTCGACGCGGAGTGGGAGGTGGAGACGTTTTCGGCGCAGGAGCTGCCCCGTGGGGCTGTGCACCGGCTCGCCCGGCGCGTACCCTAGACGGGTGAGGAATCGGATCCCCGGCTGGCTGCGCGACCGGCGCACGATCGTCGCGCTCGAGCTCGTCGTGTTCGCGGTCTTCCTCGGCGCGCTCGGGTGGGCGGTGCGCGACGTCTGGGGCGACGCCGCGCCGCGCCTACGCCACGCGAACGTCGTCGACCTCGCGATCGCGCTCGCGATCGTCGCCGTCTACTACCTCGTCTTCGTCGTCGGCTGGGTGAGGATCCTCGCCGCCTACGGGATCAGGATCCCGTACACCGTCGCGCTGCAGGCGGAGATGATCTCGATGCTCGCGAAGTACGTCCCCGGCGGCGTCTGGACGCCGGCGGCACGCGTCGTCGCGCTCCGGAAGTTCGGCGTCAAGGAGACGCCGGTCGTGCTCGCGACGATCCTGCTCGAGGCCGGCCTCTCGGCTGTCGCCGGCGTTCTCGTCTTCGCCGTCGGGTTCGCCATCGTCGGCGGCGGTGACGCGCCGCTCCTGCCGCTCGCGGCGTTCTTCGTCGTCGTGTCGTTCCTGCTCCACCCGCGTGTCTTCCGCCCGGTCGCGCGGCGGCTGCTGCGGCCGTTCGGGGCCGAGGAGGTGGAGGCGCTCCCGACGCGGACGGCAGTCGGCCTCGTGGCGTTCTACGCGCTGACATGGCCGCTCGGCGGCGCGGCGCTCTTCTTCCTCCTGCGCGCGGTCGGCGGCGACCCCGATCTCGCGTCGATCCCGTTCCTCGGCGGGGCGAGCGCCGTGGGGGCGATCGTCGCCGTCCTCGCCGTCTTCGCGCCGTCCGGCCTCGGCGTCCGCGAGGCGTCGATGTTCGGCCTCATGCTCGCGGTCGCCGCGGAGGGCGCCGCGCTCGGCGCGACGGTGCTGAACCGCCTCGCGATCACGGTCGTCGAGGCGGGTCTCCTCGTCGCGGGCGCGCTCTTCCTCCGCGGCCGTGGCGGCGTCGCCGCCGCGGACGCGGAGACGCAGGGCACCGCCGACCTCGTCCCGCAGAGCCGCTAGGCCTGCTGCAGGAGCTCGGGCGCGCCGCCCTCCTCGACGGAGATCTGAAGGCTCCCGTCCGCGTTCAGCGTCACGAGGTGCGCGAGGGAGTCCGACTCGAGCAGCGCGCGCGGCTCGGGCGGGATGGCGGTCACGCCGCGACCCTACAGGTGTGTCGTCGCCGTCGAAGGGGCACGACGGCGGCACCCCGACGGAAAGGACGACCATGACCGACACCTGGGACGAGAACCGCGAAGAGCTGGAGGAGTCCGAGGAGGAGAACCTGCTCGGGCACGACCCGGTGCTGGGGCCGAGCGACGAGGAGGCCGACGTCCACGGCGACAACCTCACGCGCGTCGACGAGGACCTGCTCGGCGACGACGAGGAGAGCTAGCGCCTAGTTCAGCGACGGGTCCGGCGGCAGCGTCGCGAGGAGCGCGAGCGCGCCGCCCTGGCGGCGGAGCACGCGGCTCCACAGCCCGTCGGGCTCGTCGCTGAACACGTCGTCGACGTCGGCGGGCACGACGATCCACGAACCCTCGTCGACCTCCGCCTCGACCTGACCCGCGGTCCAGCCCGCGTACCCGACGAAGACGCGCCCGCGGCGCGCCGCCACGTCCGCGTCCTGGACGAACCCCACATCGGCCACGACGAGCTCGGAGGCGTCGTCGGGATCCTCGACCTGTGCGAGCGCGAGCAGCGAGTCCGTCGCAACCGGGCCTCCGACGAAGACGGGCTCGGCTTCCCCTGCGAGCGACGTCAGCTCGGGGACGGCCTCCGCGACCCGCGTCTCCGAGGGGCGGTTCAGGACGACGCCCATCGCGCCGGCCTCGCCGTGCTCGGCGACGAGCACGACGGTGCGATGGAAGTTCGGGTCGAGCAGCGACGGCGACGCGACGAGCAGCTGACCCTTGAGGTTCTCCACGGTTCGGAGGTCGCCCGAACGCGGCCGCAGCAAACGACCTCGGTGGCGGCGGTCAGCTCGCCTCGAGGACGCGCCGCACGGTGTCGGTCAGCGTCGCGAACGTGAACGGCTTCTCGAGCAGCTCGGTCCCCGGCTGCAGCGCCCCGTTCTCGAGCAGCGTCGCGTCGGCGTACCCCGACATGTAGATCACCTTCAGGCCGGGCGCGTGCTCGCGGAGCCGGTCCGCGACCTCGCGGCCGCCGAGCCGCGGCATCACGAGGTCAGTCAGGAGGAGGTCGGCCGGGCGCGTACGCCCCACCACGAGTGCCTCCTCGCCGTCGGACGCCTCGAGCACCTCGTAGCCGGCGGTTTCGAGCACCTGCCTGACGAGCCGCCGCACCACCTCCTCGTCCTCGACGAGCAGCACCGTCCGCGTCTCCGACCCCGCGGTCGCGACGGCGCGTGCAGGCTCCTCGGCCGGGGAGGCCTCCGGCTCCGGGCCGGCCACGGGCGCGCGGTCGCTGTCGCGCGGGAGGTAGATCGTGAACGAGGTGCCCTCGCCGGGCTCGCTCTCGACGGCGACGTAGCCGCCGCTCTGCTTCACGATCCCGTAGACGGTCGCGAGGCCGAGCCCGGTGCCCTTGCCCGTCTCCTTCGTCGTGAAGAACGGCTCGAAGATCTGCTCGAGCGTCGCCTCGTCGATGCCGTGGCCGCTGTCGCGCACCGTCATCGTCACGTACCGCCCCGGCTCGATCGCCGGGTCGCCGGCGGCGACGTCCGCGTTCGCCGTCTCGATCACGAGGCTGCCGCCGCCGGGCATCGCGTCGCGGGCGTTCACGACGAGGTTCATCAGCACCTGCTGGAGCTGTCCGGGGTCCGCCTCGATCGGCGCGAGCGCGGGGTCGAGGCGCGTCGTCAGCGCCACGTCCTCGCCGATCAGCGGCCGCAGCATCGACTCGAGCTCGACGACGATCGCGTTCAGGTTGAGGAGCTCGGGCTGCAGCACCTGCTTGCGGCTGAACGCGAGCAGCTGCCGCGTGAGGAGCGTCGCGCGCTCCGTCGCCTTCCGGATCTCGTCGAGGTCGGACGCGAGCTCGGCGTCGCCGCCCGCGCGATCGCGCGCGAAGGCCGTGTAGCCCGCGATCGCCGTCAGCATGTTGTTGAAGTCGTGCGCGACGCCGCCTGCGAGGCGGCCGATCGCCTCGAGCTTCTGCGCCTGCCGCAGCCGCTCCTCGAGTTCGCGCTGCTCCGTTACGTCCTCGATCATCGCGATCACGAACTCGGGCTGCGCGTCCGCGTTCCGGACGAGCGACACGGCGACCCGGCCGAAGACGAGGTCGCCGGCGAGCGTGACGAGACGCTGCTCGACGCGGTACTGGTCGAGCTCGCCCCGCGCGAGCGCGGCGAACTCGGCCGCAGGCTCCTGGTCGGGGTGCAGGAGCTTGCGGTAGTCGGTCCCGACGAGGTCGTCGCCGAAGAGCTCGAGCGCCGAGCGGTTCGCCGACACGATCCGCCGGTCGAGCCCGATGAGGAGCGTCGCCGTCGCGGCCGACTCGAACATCGCGCGAAAGCGCTCCTCGCTCTCGCGGAGCTTCGCGACGGTCGAGAACGAGAGGTGCGCGAGCGCGAGCGGCGCGACGAGGGTCGGCACGAGCCACGGGTTCTCGCGCCAGAAGTACGCCAGGGCGATGCCGGCGCCGCCGAGCGCGAGCACCGTCGCGAGGGTGCTCGGCGCGAAGAGGCCCGATTCGCGCAGCGAGTGCCCGCGCGCCAAGCGGAGCATCGTCGCGAGCACGACGTGGTTGACGAGGACGAACACCACCGCGGCGGCGGCGCCGGCGAGCGCGAAGCGGAGGTCGCCATGCCCTCCGATCGCTTCGGCCGCAGCCCACGCCGCGACACCGGCGAGCGCGTACACGGCGATGTTGAAGAGCTGGATGTACCACGTCACTCGCTGCCGGAGCCACTCCGGCACGTGGAGCCCGAACGCCATCAACCCGACGAGCGCGGGAGGGAGGAGGAGCGCGCCCGCGACGACGAACGCGACCGCCACGTTGCGGCCGCTGTTCCTGCCGACGCTGACGGACACCAGTTTCGCCAGGGCGGCGACACCGGTGAGGATCGCGAACGCGCTCCACATCGAGTCGCGCGCAGGCAACCCGCCGACGAGCGACGCCGCGAGCGCGAGCGCGACGATCGCGCCCAGATACGCCCGCGCAGGCGGCGGCAGGCCGCCGGGACGGCGCGACTGCCACCCGCGCGGGAGCGCGTCGGCGGCGGGCGTGACGCCCGGGTGGATGGCAGGGGGAGCTGTCACGGCGGCAGACACGGCGGCGTTTACGCCGGAATCGGCCATCGCCGTCGCAGGATCAGCGTAGTCGGGATCCCCTGTTCCGCGTCCCTCGCTCACCCGGTCGAGGGAGGCGGGTGCCGGCCGGCGCCCGCCTCCCTCGGCGTCACGACGTCCAGCTCGAGCTCGTCCACGAGGACGACGTCCAGCTGGAGCTCGTCCAGCTCGAGCTCGTCCAGGACGAGGACGTCCAGCTGGAGCTCGTCCAGGAGGACGACGTCCACGAGGAGCTCGTCCAGGAAGACGACGTCCAGGAAGACGACGTCCAGGACGATGATGTCCACGACGACGACGTCCAGGAGGAGGACGTCCACGAGGAGGACGTCCACGAGGAGTTCGTCGCGACGTGGGCGTTCCAGGCGTCGGCGTCGAAGGTCGGCACGCCGTCGGCGTTCGGGGCCACGAACGCGTAGAGGTTCTCGTTCGGGTTCGGCGGCGCCGCGACGGCCGCCGCGGCGCCCGCGTCGATCTCGCCGACGCCGACGGAGAGAGGGGCGGCGTTCGGCAGGTGCCGCGCGGTCAGCATCAACGCGCCCTTCACCTGGTCGGGCGTCCACTGGGGGTGCAGCGCCAGCAGCCGTGCGGCGGTGCCTGCGACGATCGGAGCGGCGAACGAGGTCCCGGACATCCACATGTACCCGGGCGCCACGACGCGGTCCGGCAACGCCGTCGGCAGCGTCGAGCCGGGTGGGACCGGGCCGGTCAGGTAGCGACCGGGCGCGCCGAGCTCCGGCTTCGCGAAGCCCTCGGCGGTCGCGCCGTAGGACGTCCACGGTGCGTTCGCGTCGTCGGCGGCGGTCGCCGTGCCGGCGGTGTCGACCGCGCCGACCGAGATCACGAACGGGTCGCTCGCGGGGGCGTACAGCATCCGCTGCGGGCCGTCGTTCCCAGCGGCGGCGACGACGACGGTGCCCGTGAGCCACAGCCGCCGCACGGCGATCGCGAGCGGGTCTGCGAAGGCGTAGCCGGGGTCGGCGGCGCGCAGCGAGAAGTTCGCGACGCGGATCCCGTACCGCTCGCGGTTCGCGTAGATCCAGTCGGCCGCCGCGATGACGTCGCTCGTGAACGCGTGCCCGTTCGCGTCGACGACGTCGAGCGAGACGAGCGGAGCGGTCGGCGCCGCGCCACCGTGGGTGGACGCGCCGGCCGCGAGCCCGGCGACGAGCGTCCCGTGCCCGTTGTCGTCGCCGTGGGAGTCGCCGTCGCCGGTCGTGAGGTCGACGGCCGCGGCGACGCGGCCGGCGAAGTCGGCGCGCTCGCTGTCGATGCCGGAGTCGACGATCGCGATCGCGGGGACGCCCCCGCTCGGCTGCGGAACACCCGCGAGGTCGATCGTCGCCGGCCACACGTCACCCGCTGCGGCCGGCCGGACGGGGCGGTCGCCGGTGATCGAGACGACGCGCGGGTGCTTCGCGAGCGCGACGAGCTGTGCGCCCGTGACCTCGCCGGCCACCCCGTCGAAGAGCGAGTACTGCCGCGCGACCTTCGCGAGCGACGAGCCCAGCTCCTCGCGGAGCCGCTTCTGCGCCTTCGACTTGCGGTCGCTGCCGACGACGACGACGCGGAAGGTCGCGGCCGGGTGCGCCTGCGCCGCCTCGAGCAGCGGGCTCGGCACGAACGCCCCTGCGGCGGCGCGCTCCGGCGACGTCGCGAGCGTCCAGAAGCCGAGCGCCACCAGCACGCTCAGCACGATCTTCACGCGCCGCGAAGGCCGCGGCGCAGCCACGTTGCCGTTCATCCCACTCCCTCGGTCGGTGCCGCAGGCCCCCGCCCGCGTACAGGGCCACCCTCGCGCGCGCAGCGCGAGCCCCCAATCCCCGATTCCGCGCGTTCCTGCTTACCGGTTCGGCGCGATCTTCATCCCCGATCCGGCGTAGGCCCGACGGTTACGCGTCGAGCGCGCCGCGGAGGGAGGCGACGTAGTCGCGGAGCGCGCCCGCGCCGCCCTCGGCGGCCTCGAGCGCTCGCGATCCGACGACGATGCCGTCGGTTCGCTCCGCGGCGGCACGAGCCTGCTCCGGCGTCGAAATGCCGAACCCCGCGTAGAGTGGGACATCCGGTGCGACCGCACGCGCACGTTCGGCGAGGCCGTCCAGCTCCCGCAAGAGCTCGCTGCGCGCGCCCGTCGTGCCCGTGAGGGTGACGAGGTAGAGCCAGCCGTCGGTCGTCGCCGCGGCGAGGCGGACGCGCTCGTCCGTCGACGTGGGGGCGACGAGCTGGACGCGCCGGAGCTCCGCGCGCTCGTCGGCGGGCAGGTCGGCGACGATCAGCGACGTCGCGCCCGCGGTTCGCGCGTCGGCCGCGAAGCGTTCCCAGCCGTACGCCTCCAGGAGCGACGAGTACGTCATCGGGATCAGCGGGACGTCGACGCGGCTGCGGACGGCGGCGAGGCATTCGAGGCATGCCGCGGTGCGCATCCCCTCCGCCAGCGCGCGCTCGGCGGCGCGCCGGATGACGGGCCCGTCGGCGAGTGGATCGGAAAACGGGAAGCCGAGCTCGACGATGTCCGCGCCGCCCTCGACGGCCGCCTCCGCGAGCTCCGGTGTGCCCCGCCCCGCCATCAGGTAGACCACGAGGACTTTGTGTTGTTTCAACACAAGCTTCGGGAGGTGCGCACCGCTGCCGCCGCCGCGGAGACTTTGTGTTGAAACAACACAAGCATCGTCACCGCGCGAGCACCTGCGCGAGGTCTTTGTCGCCGCGGCCGGAGAGGCAGACGAGCACGAGCTCCGCGTCCAGCTCCGCCACGCGGGCGAGCGCGTGCGACGTCTCGAGCGCAGGGATGATGCCCTCGGTGCGCGTGAGGCGGCGGAACGCGTCGACCGCCTCCTCGTCGGTCGTGCCGACGTAGCGGGCACGGCCGGCGTCGCGCAGGAACGCGTGCTCCGGCCCGACGCCGGGATAGTCGAGGCCGGCAGAGATCGAATGAGCATCGGCGATCTGGCCGTCCTCGTCGGCGAGCACCGACGAGCGCGAGCCATGGAGGACACCCGCCCGCCCCGTGCCGAGGCTCGCGGCGCCGGCCGCCTCGACACCCACGATCTCCACCTCGCGGTCGTCGAGGAAGCCGGCGAAGAGCCCGATCGCGTTCGAGCCGCCGCCGACGCACGCGACGATCGTCTCCGGCAGCCGTCCCTCGGCCTCCAGGATCTGGGCGCGCGCCTCGCGGCCGATCACCGCCTGCAGCTCCCGCACGATCTCCGGGTACGGCGACGGGCCGACGCACGACCCGATCAGGTAGTGCGTCGTCGCGACGTTCGTGATCCAGTCGCGGATCGCCTCGCTCGTGGCCTCCTTCAGCGTCTGCGTCCCGAACTCGACCGGCCGCACCTCTGCGCCGAGAAGCCCCATCCGCTCGACGTTCGGGCGCTGGCGGCGCATGTCCTCCGCGCCCATGTAGACGACGCAGTCGAGCCCGAAGCGCGCACACACCGTCGCCGTCGCCACGCCGTGCTGCCCCGCACCGGTCTCCGCGACGATCCGCCGCTTGCCGAGCCGCCGCGCGAGCACCGCCTGCCCGAGTGCGTTGTTCAGCTTGTGCGCGCCGGTGTGGAGGAGATCCTCGCGCTTCAGGTAGAGCCGCTTCCCGGGCGCGAACCTCTC
>DATMJW010000147.1:0-16113 GCA_035553355.1 Gaiellaceae bacterium
CTCCCTCGTCTGCTTCCGCCACGACGGCAGCGACGACGACAACGAGCGGACGCTCCGGCGGGTGAACGAGAGCGGCGAGGCCTTCCTCTCGCACACGAAGCTCGACGGGCGCCTCGTGCTGCGCCTCGCCGTCGGCAGCGCCCGGACGACCGAGGCCGACGTCGCGGCCGCCTGGGACGCGCTCAGGCGGGCAGCGGCTCCGGGTTAGGCGCGAACGCGCCCGCGAGCCGCTCGACGATGGCGCGCTCGCCCTCGATGTGGATGCCGTCGAGGCGGCCGTCGACGAACAGGTGGTAGAAGGCCGTCGCGTCGGCCTCGACGTAGGCATCGGGATCGTCGGCCAGGCCCCGGACGGCCGCGCCGTCGACGAGCGACGCCTCCTCGTCGCCGATCCGGAAGGCGATCCGCGCGGCCGGTGCGAGCGGAGACACCGCGAGGTCGAGCGCGCCCAGCAGCCAGCCCGGCTCGAGCGCCTCCGCCGGCGGCGGCCCGAGGAAGCGCGCACCGAAGCGCGCGAGCTCGTGCAGGACGGGCCGCAGCTGCCTGCCGGCATCGGTGAGCTCGTAGACCGTCGAGGCCGCAGGCGGCGGGAGCTCGTGCCGCTCGACGAGCCCCGCCGTCTGGAGATCCCTGAGCCGCGCGGCGAGGATGTTGGTCCCGATCCCCGGAAGACCGGCGACGAGGTCGGTATAGCGCTTCGGCCCCTCCATCAGCTCCCGGACGACGAGGAGCGTCCACCGCTCGCCGACCAAGCCGAGCGAGCACGCGATCGGGCAGTACTGGTCGTAGCGCTTCACGAGGGGAGAGTACCCACTTCTTCGGATTTTGCAGAAGTGACTTGCAAAATACAAGCACGATCTATAGCTTTGCAAGCCTCTTACGACAACGAACGTAAAGGAAGAGCGCAACATGGTCGCCTCACCTCGCTTCAAGTGGTTCGGGCTGGCGCTGCTCGCGGCAGTCCAGTTCATGGTCGTCCTCGACATCGCAGTCGTGAACGTCGCGCTGCCGTCGATCCAGCTCGACCTCGGCTTCGCCCAGGAGAACCTGCAGTGGGTCATCTCCGCGTACGCCCTGGTGTTCGGCGGCTTCCTGCTGCTCGGCGGCCGCGCCGCGGACCTGCTCGGGCGCCGCCGGATCTTCGCCGTCGGCCTCGTCGCCTTCACGGCCGGCTCGCTGCTCTGCGGCCTCGCGTGGTCGGAGGGGTCGTTGATCGGTGCGCGCGCGATCCAGGGCCTCGGCGCGGCGACGATCTCACCCGCGGCACTCGCGCTGCTGATGACGACGTTCGCGGAGGGCCGCGAGCGGAACATCGCGCTCGGCGTCTGGGGCGCCGTCGGCGGCTTCGGCGCCGCGGCGGGCGTCCTGCTCGGCGGCGTGCTCACGGACGCGCTCTCGTGGGAGTGGATCTTCTTCGTCAACATCCCCGTCGGCCTGATCGCGCTCCTGCTCACGCCTGCGCTGCTGCGCGAGAGCCGCGACACGCGTGTGAAGACGTTCGATGCCGTCGGCGCCGTCCTCGTCACGGCCGGCCTCGTCGCGCTCGTGCTCGGCATCACGCAGGGTGAGAGCTGGGGCTGGGGCTCCGGCCGCGTGATCGGCGTCTTCGCGCTCGCGGCTGCACTGCTCGCAGGGTTCGTCGCGTGGGAGAACCGCGTCGCGGAGCCGCTGATGCGCTTCGGGATCCTGCGGACGAAGACGGTGCTCGGGGCGAACGTCGCCGGCTTCATCCTCGGGACGGCGCTCTTCTCGATGTTCCTGATGCTGACGCTGTACATGCAGCAGGTGCTCGGCTACTCCGCGATGAAGACGGGCGTCGCGTACCTCGCCGTCGCGGGGACCTCGATCGTGTGGGCGAACGTCGCCGCGGCGCTCGTCGGCCGCGTCGGCGTGCGGCCGCTGATCGCGGCCGGGATGGCGCTCCTCGCCGTCGGCCTGTTCCTCTTCACGCGGATCGCGGTCGACGGCTCGTACGCGTCGCACCTGCTGCCAGGCTTCCTGATCGTCGCGCTCGGGATGGCGCTCTGCTTCGTGCCGATCTCGATCGCCGCGCTCGCCGGCGTCAAGGAGGCGGAGGCGGGGCTGGCCTCCGGGCTCATCAACACCTCGCAGCAGATCGGCGGCGCCGTCGGCATCGCGCTTCTCTCGACGATCGCGTTCACCCGCACCGAGACGCGCCTCGCCGAGGGCGTCGCGCAGCCGCAGGCGTTCACCGACGGGTTCCAGCTCGCGTTCTGGGTCGGCGGCGCGATCGCGGTCGCGGGCGTCGTCGCCGCGCTCGCGCTGATCCGGCAGGACGAGATCGCGGCCGCGCCCGAGGCGCAGCCCGCGGCGGTCGCCGCCTAGAGCGACCGCAGCACGTCGAGCATCGCAGCGGGGCCGTCGACCACGAGGTCGGCGGCCTCGCGCAGCTCGGGCGGCCCCTCGGGGGAGGCGACGGCGACGCGGACGCCGAGCTCGAGCTCCCCGAGTGCGCGGAAGGCGTCGAGGTCGGTGGTGTCGTCGCCCGCGTAGAGCGCACGGCGAAGCCCGTGCCGGTCGAGCAGGTGCGCGACCGCCGTCCCCTTGTCGGCGGTGATCGGGGGCCGGAGCTCGAGCACCTTCCGGCCGAAGCGCGGCACGAGGCCGGCTGCGCGCGCCCGCTCCGCCACGGGGCCGAGCTCGCGCAGAGCCACTGCCTCGTCGGGGTGGCGCCGGTAGTGGAGCGTCGCCGTCAGCGCCTTCCGCTCGACGTCCGGCCAGGCGACCGTCGCGAGGAACTCGTCCAGCCGCTCTCGCCACTCGCCCGCCGCCGGCACGAGTTCGAGCCCGTGCTCGCCGACCGCCTCGATCTCCGGGATGCCGACGACACGCCGGACGTCGTCGCCCGCCCTCCCGCTAATGCAGGCGACGAGCGCGTAACGCTCGCGCAGCCGCTCGAGCTCGGCGCGCGTCTCCGGCGGAACCGTGGCGGCAGCAGGGTCGTCGACGATCGGGGCCAGGACGCCGTCCACGTCGAGGAGGATCGCGGCGCGGCGCGGATCCTCCGTCAGGCGAGCGAGCGCGTCGCGCGCCCGCACCTAGGATCCCCCCGTGCTCAAGCTCGTCGCGATCGGGCTCGTCGCGGGCCTCTTCAGCGCCCTCTTCGGCGTCGGCGGCGGCATCGTCATCGTTCCGCTGCTCATCCTCGCAGCGTCCGTCCCCGAGCGCGTGGCGACCGGAACCTCGCTCGCGGCGATCGGGATCACCGCCCTTGCCGGGGCGATCCTCTACGGCCTCGAGGGCTACCTCCACCCGGGGCACGCGGCGCTCGTGGGGCTGCCGGCCGCCGCCGGGGCCGTCGCGGGCGCGTCGCTCCAGCAGCGGCTCCCGGTGCGGTCGCTGACCTACGCGTTCTCCGCGCTCCTCGTCGCCGTCGCCGTGTGGCTCCTCGTCGGATGAGCGCCCCGACGATCGTAGTGGCGCTCTCGCTCGGCTTCCTCGCCGGGATCGCGGCCGGGCTCTTCGGCGTCGGCGGCGGGATTCTCTTCGTCCCCGTGCTCCTGGGCCTCGGGCTCGGGCAGGTCGAGGCGGAGGCGACCTCGCTCCTCGCGATCCTCCCGACGGTGCTCGCGGGGACGTGGCGCCAGCGCCGGTACGGGAACGTCCGCCCGCGCACGGCGCTCGTGCTCGGCGTCGCCTCGATCGCCGGCGTCCAGGCGGGCGTCCTCGTCGCGACGTCGCTTCCGGAGGACGTCCTGCGGCGGCTCTTCGCGCTCCTGCTCGTCGGCGTCGCGGCCCAGCTCGCGTGGCGAGCGTGGCGGTCGAGCACCTATGCTTCGAAGGCATGAGCGACCACGAGGACGTCTGGCTCCCGCTCGTCGACGAGCCGATCGGCAGCATCGTCCAGCAGCTCCAGGCCGACGATCCGGAGATCGACCGCCTCGTCGGCACGCCGCGGCGCATCCTCGCGTTCCGCACCTTCGCCTACATCCGCGTCGGCGTGAAGCTCGGCGAGCTCCTCGTGGAGCACGACCTGCCGCCGTACGACGGCTCCGACACGTGGGTCGAGCTCCTGCTGCGCGATCCCGCGCACCGCGCGGCGGTCGCCGCGGAGGTGCGGGCGGTCGCGGAGCAGATCGCGGCCGATCCGAAGTACGCGGGCGACGAACGGCTCGGGCCGGACGACGACGCACGGGCGCGGTTCCTCGAGTTCGCCCGCAAGGCGCTCGAGTCGGCCTAGCGGACGTGGAGCGGCGGCGTCGCCGCCGCCCACAGGTGCCCGAACGGCTTCGTCACGAGCCGGGCGACGAGGACGGCGCCACGGTCGCGCGCGGTGACGCGGTAGCTCGAGCCGCCGACTGCGCTGCAGGCGGCGGCGTCGCAGCGGAACCAGCGGATACTCGCGCCGAGCTCGTTGTCGATGCCGTCGGCCGCGGCTCGGACGAGGGAACCCGGCTGCGGGGACCCCGCGATGCGCAGTCGCGGTGCGGGCGACGCGGCCGGCCGCACCACGCGCGGTAGTCGCGCGGCCACCGCCGCTGCGGACGCCGAGGGATCGGAGCCGCGCACGAGTGCCGCCGCGGCGGCGACCCGGGGCGCGGCGAACGACGTCCCGCACGCGAGCGTGGTCGCACCGCCGATCGGAACTGCTGCGCAGCCGGACGCGGCGACGTCGGCCCAGCCCCCGCGCGTCGCCCACTCGGGCGCCACCCCCGACGCGTCGACCGCCGTGACGGCGACGACCTCGGGGTAGGCGGCGGGGAAGGAGGCCGTCTCGCCGCCCGCGTTCCCGGCGGCTGCGACGACGACCACGTCGCGCGCCGCCGCGTACCGGACCGCGTTCCGGAGCTCCGGCGACCCGCCGGGGCCCGCGATCGAGACGTTGACGACGCGCGCCCCCGCGTCGACGGCCGCGACGATCCCAGCTGCGACGCGCTCCCACGGCGCGGCGGCATCCCCGGCGAGAACGCGGACCGGCAGGAGCGCGCACTGCGGGCACTCGGCGGCGACGACGGACGCGACCGCGGTGCCGTGACCGCTCGCGTCCTCACCCCCGCCCGCGCGATCGACGAGGTCGATCGGCGGCAGGACGCGCGCGCCCTGGAGCGCCGCCGCGTCCACGCCGCTGTCGACGATCGCGACGACGGCTCCCGGTGCCACCGTCTCGGCGTGCCCCGAGGAAGCCTCGGCGACGGCGAGGAGGAGCAGGTTCGCGCAGGCGAGCGCGAGCAGGACGACGATGCGGCGCGGCATTCCACTGAGGGAACGAGCGCCGCGGGCGGCCGGTTACGCGCTAGTGCGCCGTGAACGCGCTCACGAGCGCGATCGCTCCGAAGCCGACGAGCGTGAGCAGCACGCGCCGCCCGGAGGGGTGCTCGTGCGCGTGGGGGAGCAGATCGGTCGCGCCCATGAAGAGGAAGAAGCCGGCGTAGACCGCGAGTGCCGAGCCGAGTGTCGCCTCCGAGACCGCGAGCGACGTCCCCACGATCGCGCCGGCGACGGGGGCGACGGCGTCGACCGCGAGCCACTTCGCCGCCGTGCGCCGCTCGCCGGACTGGCGCAGCACGAAACCGACCGTGTTCAGCCCGTCGGCGAAGTCGTGCGCGACGACGGCGGCGAAGACGAGCAGGCCGGTCTCGGTCGAGAGGCCGAACGCCAGCCCGATCCCGAGCCCGTCGACGAAGCTGTGCAGCGAGAGGCCGGCCGCGCCGAGAGCGCCCACGCGCGCGTGGGCGCGTGCCTGCTCGGGCTCGTCGCGGTGGTGGAGCACGAGGCCGCGCTCGGCGAGGAAGAAGGCGACGAACCCGGCCCCGACGAGGAGGCCGACCCGGTGCGGGTCGCCCGCGGTCTCGATCGCCTCCGGGAGCACGTGGAAGAGGGCGACGGCGACGACGACGCCGCCGGTGAGCGCGATCGCCGTCGTGAGCTCCCGGGCGAGCCGGAAGGCGACGAAGCCGCCGGCGAGCGTCGAGACGACGGTGACGAGCGCGAGCGCGATCGGGAGCACGCTCACGCCGCGCACCTCCTGCACGTCCCGTAGATGTCCACCTCGTGGGCGCTCGGCTGGAAGCCGTGCCTGCGCCTCACCTCCGCCTCCGGCGGCGCCGCACAGAGGTCCGTGTCCTCGACCGCGCCACAGCTCGTGCAGACGAGGTGATGGTGGTGCCGTGGCCCGCAGCGGACGTACACCGGCCGCTCCCCGCCGTGGAGCGCGTGCACCGCCCCCGTCTGCCGCAGGAGGTCGAGCGTGCGGTACGTCGTCGCGAGGCCGAGGCGCGGCTCGCGCGCCCGCGCGCGCTCGTGGAGCTCTGCGACGGTGAAGCTCCCGCGGGCTGCCGCGACAGCCTGGAGGACGGCGCGTCGCTGCGACGTCATGCGCACGCCGTCGGGCAGTCGCAGCTCGTTCATGGGAGCGATCCTACATGAGAGTGATTCTCGTTCTCAACGAAGCCGCGGAGCCGCCGCAGGCGGCCGCCATCGCCGCTAGCCTCTAGGCGCAGGACCGTGAAGCGACGACTCGCAGCACTCTTCTTCCTCTCCTGCGCCCTCGCGGCCGGCGGAGCAGGGGTCGCCACGACCGCAAAGCAGCCGGTCGCGACGGCGAGCGCCGTCGGCGTCTCCGTCGTCGTGCCCGGCCAGCCGGGTGGGAGCGCGGGTCTCGCGTCTGCGCCCGGGCCCGCGCCGCTCGCGTCGGCCGACGGCTTCGCCTATCCCGCCGACGGGTCGATCGTCCGGACGGGCGCGATCTCGTCGAGCGTCGACGCGCGGGCGGCAGCCGCGCCCACTGCGCAGTCCGTCACGGATGTCCTCTCGGTCTCGCTCTTCAACGGCGAGATCACCTTCGACAGCGCCGCGGGACGCGCACGCGCGACGGGGCAGGCGCAGGACACCTCGGGCGCCGCCGTGTCGAACCTCGTCGTGCTCGGGCAGGCGGCGGCCGCGGCGCCGAACGCGCGCTTCTCGCTCGGCGACTGGGGCTTTCTCGTCACGCTCGAGGGCGGGAGCGAGCGCACCGGCGGCGATGCGCGCGCGAGCGTGACCGCCGTACGTGTCGTCCTCACGGCCGAGCACGCGGGCCTGCCGCCCGGCACGGAGATCCTGATCGGGCGTGCCGAGGCCGCGACCTCGGTGCCGGAGCCGGAGCCGGCGGCCACGACGCCGACCGTTGCGTCGCCTCCTCCCACCGCCGCCACCCCGAAGCCCGCCGGCCCCCGCGCGACGCCTCGCAAGCCGCTTCCGAAGCCGCCGGAGCCGCGCGGGCGCCCCGGGATCGGCGGGCCGCTCGTGCGGCCGGCGCCGACCGACATCTCCGCGCCGCTCTCGCCGAACGGGTACGTCTTCCCCGTCTACGGCCCCGTGTCGTTCACGGACACCTACGGCGCCGCGCGCGCGGCGGTGACGTGGCACCACGGCGAGGACATCTTCGCGCCGCTCGGGGCGCCCATCCTCGCCGTCGCCGACGGCACCGTCTTCTCCGTCGGCTGGAACGACATCGGCGGCTACCGCCTCTGGCTCCGCGACCGGCAGGGCAACCAGTTCTACTACGCGCACCTCTCGGCGTTCTCGCCGCTCGCCGTCGACGGCCGCGACGTCACGGCGGGCGCCGTCCTCGGCTTCGTTGGGAACACCGGCGACGCGCAGGGGACGCCGTACCACCTCCACTTCGAGATCCACCCCGTCGCGCTGCTCCCGATGGGGTACGACGGCGTCGTCCGCCCGTACCCGTACCTGATGGCGTGGCGGCGGCTCCAGGACGTCTCGTTCGCGGCGGGCCGCGGCTGGGCGCCGCCGGTGCCCGCGAATGCGACTGCGCCCCGGCCGGGCGCGTTCCTGCTCGGCGCGACGGACATCTCGAGCGCGAGCGGCCTCGAGCCCGGGTCGCTCGAGCGCGCGCTCGTCGCCCCCGTGTCGGCCGAGGGCGACGGCGCGCTGCTGCGTCGCTAGCGGGCTCTACGAGCCCGAGTTCGAGTTCCCGATCGAGCCGCTGCCGGTCGAGCCGGAGCTCGAGGAGAAGTCGCTCGAGCTCTCGCCCGTCACCTTCTCCATCAGCCACTTCCGCGTCTGCGGGCCGGTCATCGGGTTGAAGAGGATCCCCGCGGTGATGCCGGCGAGGAGGAGCGCGGTGTTGCGCGCGCCGTGGTCTTCCTTCCCCTGGATCCGCCGCGAGGCCTCGCGCAGCTCCTCGACCGCCTTCTTGAGGCTGTCCTGGATCTCCTTGTCGGTCGCCACACGGGTCGCCGTCGCCGTCAGGTTGCGGCCGCCGAGCAGCTCCGCGTAGACGTCGCGCGCCGCGTTGAACGCCTCCTTCAGGTTGTCGCGCAGGTCCTCGTCGTGCAGGGCCCGGTCCACGTAGGGCCGCACCGAGTCGGCCGTGTCGGAGAGTCTGTCCTTCGTCTTCGCCATGCGAGGTCGTCCTTTCCTTTGAGATCGCGGTTAGGTGTTGCCCCGCGAACGACCTCGCAAACGGAGGCTACGGCGCCGGTGCCGCCGCCTGCCGCTCGAGCGACCCGCGCCTGCGGCGCGCCGAGGTGCGACCGCCGGTGAAGGCGTGCTCGAGCACCTCCTCGATCGAGTCGACCGGCAGGAACGTCAGCTCCGCTCGCGTCTCCTCCGGCAGCTCCTCGAGGTCGTAGGCGTTCTCGCGCGGCAGGATCACCCGCTTCAGGCCCGCGCGCTGAGCCGCAAGCACCTTCTCCCGGACGCCGCCGATCGGGAGCACCTGTCCCGTCAGGGTGATCTCGCCCGTCATGCCGACGTCGTCGGCGACGGACTCTCCCCGGACGAGCGACGCGATCGCCGTCGCCATCGTGATCCCGGCGGACGGGCCGTCCTTCGGCACGGCGCCGGCGGGGACGTGCACGTGGACGTCGTGCTCGGCGAACCACCCGGCAGGCAGCCCGAGCTCCTCGGTGTGCGACCGGACCCACGAGAGCGCCGCCTGCGCCGACTCCTGCATCACCTCCCCGAGCTGCCCCGTGATCTGCAGCTTCCCCTTGCCGGGGTAGGCCGCCGCCTCGATGAAGAGGACGTCGCCGCCGACGGCCGTGTAGGCGAGCCCGGTGGCGACACCGGGGTCGGACGTCCGCTTCCGCGCCTCCGCCGAGAACCGCCGCGGCCCGAGCCACTCGCGCACCTTCGCCTCGTCGACGCGCACCTTCTTCGCCTTCCCCTTCGCGATCTGCGTCGCCGTCTTGCGGCACAGCGCCGCCACCTGGCGCTCGAGGTTGCGGACGCCGGCCTCGCGCGTGTACTCGGCGATGACGAGCCGGAGCGCGCGGTCACCGAGCGTGAGCTGGCTCTTCGTGAGCCCGTGGGCGCTGAGCTGCTGCGGGACGAGGTATCGCTTCGCGATCGCGAGCTTCTCGTCGTGCGTGTAGCCCGAGAGCTGGATCACGTCCATCCGGTCGAGGAGCGGCCCGGGGATCGTGTCGAGCGTGTTCGCGGTGCAGATGAAGAGCACCTTCGACAGGTCGAACGGCAGGTCGAGGTAGTGGTCGCGGAAGGTGGAGTTCTGCGCCGGGTCGAGCACCTCGAGCATCGCCGACGAGGGGTCGCCGCGGTAGTCGGACCCCATCTTGTCGATCTCGTCGATCAGCAGCACCGGGTTCTTCGACTCGGCGTCGCGGAGCGCGCGGATGATCGTCCCCGGCATGGCGCCGATGTACGTGCGCCGGTGGCCGCGGATCTCGGACTCGTCGCGGACGCCGCCGACGGAGATCCGCGCGAAGCGCCGGCCGAGGCTCCGTGCGATCGACTGGCCGAGGGAGGTCTTGCCGACGCCCGGCGGGCCGACGAAGCAGAGGATCGGGCCGGAGACGTCGTTCTTCAGCTTCGACACGGCGAGGTGCTCGACGATCCGCTCCTTCACCTTCTCCAGGTCGAAGTGGTCCTCGTCGAGGACGGCGCGCGCGTGGTCGAGGTCGAGGTCGTCCTCCGTCTGCTCGGACCACGGGAGCGACAGGATCCAGTCGAGGTACGTGCGGATGACGCCGTACTCGGCGGCCGCCGGCGGCAGGCGCTCGAGACGCCCGAGCTCACGGTTCGCCGCCTTCGCCACCTCCTCGGGGAGCGCCTTCTCCTCGATCCGGCCGCGCAGCTCGTTCGCCTCGGCCTGCTGGTCGTCCGCCTCCCCGAGCTCGTCCTGGATCGCCTTCAGCTGCTGGCGGAGGAAGTACTCCCGCTGCCCCTTCTCGATCTCCGAGGCGACCTGCGACTGGATCTTCGAGCCGAGCTCCGAGACCTCGAGCTCGCGGCCGAGGATGAGCGACACCGCGCGCAGGCGCTCCTCGACGTCCGTCGCCTCCAGGATCCGCTGGCGCTCCTCGGTCGAGATGCGGAGCGTCGTCGCGACGAGGTGGCAGAGCGCGCTCGGGTCGTCCACGTTCGCTGCGGCGACCTGGAGCTCCTCCGGGAGGTACGGCGTGAGGCCGATGATCCGCGCGAACTGCGCCTGCACGTTCCGCGTCAGCGCCTCCACCGCCGGAGTCTCCGGCACGACGTCCGGCAGGACTTCGAACTCCGCGACGAGGTACGGCTCGTCCTGCACCGGCTCGCGCAGCCGCACGCGGTGGAGCCCCTGCACGAGGATCCGGAGCGTCCCGTCGGGGACGCGGATCAGCTTGTGGACGACTGCGACGGTGCCGACGTCGTGCACGTGCTCCCACCCGGGCTGCTCCGGCTCGGTGTCGCGCACCGTCAGGAGCGCGAGCACGCGGTCGCCGGCGACGACGTCGTCGATCAGCTTGATCGAGCGCTCCTGCCCGACCGCGAGCGGCGTCATCGACTCGGGGAAGACGACCGTCTCCTTCAGCGGCAGCACGGGCAGCCGCGACGGCGTCTCGTCCGGGACGACCGCCTCCGCCTCCAGCTCCGTCACTCGTATCTCCGGACGCGGATCGGGAGCGGCTCGGGCCGCGCCGGGCGCTCGGCGACCGGAAGCGTGACGGTGAGGAGGCCGTGCAGGTACGTCGCGCTCGCGCCGGCCACGTCGACGTCCTCGACGAGCTTGATCGTGCGCGAGAACACGCCGTACTCGATTTCCATCTGCTGGTAGACCTGCCCGTCGACGCGCGGCCGGTCGCGCTCGCCGCACACGGTGAGCGCGCGCTCCTGGACGGTCACCTCGATCGTCTCCGGGTCGACGCCGGCGAGCTCCAGCACGACCGTCAGCTGATGCGGCTCGTCGGTGTGGAAGCAGTCGGCGGCCGGGCGGAAGCCGTGGCGCATCCCGGAGAAACGCGGAACCTGCCAGAGGTCGGCGAAGAGCTCCTCGATCTCTCCCTGGATGCGGTCGATGTCGCGCCGCGCCATGGTCCGGTGGAGCCTACCCCTCCACGTACGATCCGAGTCGTGACGCTCGTGATCCGCATCGTCAAGGCCGTCGCCGCACTCCTCGCTCTCGCGACGTACGTGTGGTTCTCCGCGGTCCGGAACGCCGCCCGGGTGAAGCGGCGGAAGGCGCTCCGCCGCCGCGCGCGGCTCGGCCGCTAGTTGGAGCGCTGGACCCGGTTCGTCCTGCGGCACCGGGCATGGGTGCTCGCAGCGTGGATCGCCGTCGCCGTCGCCGGCGGTGCCCTCGCCACGCAGCTCGCCCCGCTCCTCTCGAACGAGTTCACGGTTCCCGGAACCGACTCGGAGCGCGCGCGCGAGATCCTCGACGAGCGCTTCGGCCAGCGCGACGACGGGACGTTCCTCGTCGTCTTCCGGCCGCTCGACGCCTCGGCCGCGGACGACGCCGCCGTTCGGCGCGAGCTACAGGGAGCGCTCGCTCGCGCGGCCGCGGTGCTCCCCGGCGGCCAGGCGCAGCCGCTGCAGGAGGCGCGCGGCAGCGTCCTCGTCGGGCAGATCTCCTCGCCGCTCCGGCTCGCCGACGCGAAGTCGCGGACCGACGAGGTGCGGGCGGCACTCGGCGACCCGCCGCGCGTCGAGACCCTCGTGACCGGGTCGCCGGCGGTGCAGGCGGACCTCGACCCGATCTTCGCCGAAGACCTCCTGAAGGGCGAAGCGATCGCGCTCCCCGTCGCGCTCGCGGTCCTGCTCGCGGTGTTCGGGCTCTCGCTCGCCGTCCTGATCCCGTTCGCGCTCGCGGCGTCGACGATCACCGCGACGCTCGGCCTCGTCTGGGTCTCGGCGCACTTCATGACGACGGCGACCTACGTGACGAACCTCGTGCAGCTGATCGGCCTCGCGATCGCGATCGACTACTCGCTGCTCGTCGTCTACCGGTTCCGCGAGGAGCTCACGCGCCGCGACTCGGTCGAGGACGCCGTCGTCGAGACGATGGCGACCGCCGGACGCGCGGTCCTCTTCTCGGGCGCGACCGTCGCGATCGGCCTCGCGCTGCTCCTCTTCATGCCGCTCCCGTTCATGCGCTCGATGGGGCTCGGAGGGTTCCTGATCCCGTTGATGTCGATCGTCGCCGCGCTCACGCTGCAGCCCGTGCTGCTCGGCCTCCTCGGGCGCCGCGGCGCTGCGCGGGTCGGCGTCGCCGAGCTCCTCCGCACGCGGCTGCGCATCCCGCTGCCGCACTACGCGGCGACCGGCGACCCGCAGCGCGGCTTCTGGGCTCGGCTCGCTCGCTCGATCATGCGCCGCCCGCTCCTCTACCTCGCGCTCGGCGGCAGCGCGCTCGTCCTCGCGGCACTCCCGGTCCTCGACCTGGAGCTGACGCCCGGCTCGACGGGAGGGACGCCGCGGCACCCGGAGGCCGTACGCGGGTTCGAGGCGCTGCGCGAGGCGGTCGGGGCCGGCGCGCTCGCTCCGGTGCTCGTGGTCGTCGACAGCGGGCGCGACGGGAGCGTGGGCTCGCCCGCCGTACAGGGCGCGATCGCGGAGCTCGTGCGGCGCCTCCGCGCCGACCCGTATCCGGCACGGGTCGATTTCGCGCCCGCGCCGCCCTTCGTCGATCCGCAGGCGCGCTACGCCTACGTCAGCGTCGCCGGGCGCTACGAGTACGGCGCCCCCGAGTCGCAGGCGTTCGCGCGGCGGCTGCGCACGGAGCTCATCCCGGGGGTCGCGTTCCCGGTGGGTGTCGAAGCGCTCGCCGGTGGCGGCCCGCCGCAGGGGGTGGACTTCATCGACCGTGCGTACGGCGCGTTCCCGTGGCTCGTGCTCGCGGTGCTGGCGCTGACGTTCGTCCTCCTCGCGCGCGCGTTCCGCTCGTTGCTCCTGCCGCTCAAGGCGGTGCTCCTGAACCTGCTCGCGATCGGCGCGACGTACGGCGCGCTCGTCGTCGTCTTCCGGTACGGGGCCGGGGAGCCGCTCGGCCTCTACCGCTCCGACCAGGTCGAGGCGTGGATTCCGATCTTCCTCTTCGCGATGCTCTTCGGTCTCTCGATGGACTACGAGGTGTTCCTGGTCTCGCGGATGCGCGAGTTCTGGGACGAGGGCCTCTCGAACGAAGAGGCGGTCGCGGCCGGCCTCGAGCGCACCGGGCGGATCGTCACCGCGGCCGCGATCGTGATGGTCGCGGCGTTCTCGGGCTTCGCAGCCGGGCGCATCCTCGGCCTGCAGGAGTTCGGGCTGGGGCTCGCGATCGCGATCTTCCTCGACGCGACGCTGATCCGCGCCGTGCTCGTGCCGGCGCTGATGCGGCTCTTCGGCCGCTGGAACTGGTGGCTTCCGCCGGGGGTCGCGCGTCTCCTCCGCGTGGAGCCGTCGCCGCTGCGGTCGCGCTCCATCGCCTAGCGCAGCGCGGCGTACACGACGATCGCGATCACGACGATCACGACGACCCACGCGAGGCGCATGACGCCGAACGCGCGGCGCTCGCCGGGACGCGCCCCGGGCTCGGGCGTGTACGGGTCGAGGGGCGGCGCGGGCTGCCGCGGCAGCTCGTCCTCGCCCTCGAGCACCTGCGGATCGTGCTGGACCTCTCGTTCGCTCATGTTTCCCCCCTACCCCGGCGGCTAGGTTCGGAACCGTGCGCGAGCCACCGCAGCTCCGTGGCGGCTTCGCGCCGCGCTTCGCGGCCCTCGTCCTCGGGCTGTTCCTCTGTGCGTGCGGGATCGTCGCCTTCCTCGAGTCCGAGCTCGGGCTGCCGCCGTGGGACGTCCTCCACGAGGGTCTCGCGGAGCAGATCGGGGTCTCGTTCGGCGTCGCGAACCTCCTCGTCTCGGTCGTGCTGCTCGCGCTCGCGTGGGTGCTCCGGGCGCCGATCGGCCTCGGCACGTTCATGAACGCGCTCCTGATCGGGACGTTCGTGATCGCGCTCACCGCCCTCTCCGCGGTCGACGAGCTCTCCGAGGGCGGGCTCGCGCTCCGGATCGCGCTGCTCCCGCTCGCGCTCGGGTTCTTCGGCGCCGGCTCGGCGTTCTACATCTGCGCGTCGATGGGTGCCGGCCCGCGCGACTCGCTGATGCTCGTCGCCTCGCGCGGCCTCCGGATCCGGATCGGCGCCGCGCGGACGGCGCTCGAGGCGACTGCGCTCGTCGCGGGCTTCGCCCTCGGTGGCACGGTGGGCGTCGGGACGCTGCTCTTCGCCGTCGGCATCGGCCCCGCGGTGGAGGCGTCGTTCTGGCTGCTCGGGCGCACGCCGCTCGCGTTGCCCGGAGTAGCATCGGGGCGCCTATGAGCGCCAAAGGACTGATCGCGGCGGGCGGCGAGGCGACGCGGCTCGGCGAGCTGACGCGCGTCGTCAACAAGCACCTGCTCCCGGTCGGCGCATGGCCGATGATCTACTACCCCCTCCAGCTGCTGCAGCTCGCCGGCATCCGCGACGTCCTGATCGTGACCGGGCAGGGCCACGCGGGCCAGCTGATCGATCTCCTCGGCGACGGCCGGATGCGCAGACGCGGCGGCACCGACGTCCTCTTCGACCTCGATCTGACCTACAAGGTGCAGGTCGAGCCGGGCGGGATCGCGCAGGTCGTCGGGATGGCGGAGAGCTTCGTCGGCGACGACAAGCTCGTCGTCTGCCTCGGCGACAACATCTTCGAGTACGCGGAGGTGGCGGCGATCCGCGAGTTCGTCGACGGGCCCGGCGGAGCGGCCGTGTTCGTGAAGGAGGTGCCCGACCCCGAGCGCTTCGGCGTCGTGGTCTACGACGACGAGGGCGCGGTCGTCGACGTCGTCGAGAAGGCCGGCGTCGTCGACACCCGCTACGACGCGCCGCCCTCGCGCGACGCCGTCGTCGGTCTCTACTGCTACTCGCCAGACGTCTTCGAGCTGATCCGCGGGCTGCGGCCGTCGTCGCGCGGCGAGCTCGAGATCACGGACGTCAACCGCCACTACGCCCAGCAGGGGACGCTCGCGTGCCATCGCGTGACCGGCTGGTGGGAGGACGCGGGGACGCAGGAGTCGCTGCCGGAGATCGGCGCGCTGATCTCGCGCACCGGCGTCAACAAGGTCCGATGATCGAGGGTCTCGTGCGCATCCCGCTGCGCGTGTTCGAGGACGAGCGCGGGTGGTTCACCGAGCTCCGCCGCGACAGCATGCTCCCGAAGCCGACGCGGCAGACGAACCTCTCCTTCTCGCGCAAGGGGGTGATCCGCGGCCTCCACTACCACGAGCGCGGGCAGGATGACCTCTTCGTCTGCCTCCACGGCACGGCGCGCGTCGTCGTGCTCGACCGCACGACGGGGGAGACCTACACGGAGGACATCGGCGACGACAACCGCGTCGCGATCTACATCCCCGGCCACCACGCCCACGGGTTCGAGGCGCTCACCGACCTCCTGTTCCTCTACCACGTGACGGCGGAGTACGACGCCACCGAGCCGGACGAGCACGGCGTCCCGTGGGACGACCCCCGCGTCGCGCACCTCTGGAGCACGCGATCGCCGATCCTGTCGGAACGGGACCGCGCCGCGTCCTGATCACGGGCGCCGGCGGCCAGCTCAGCCGCGCGCTCGCGGAGACGTTCGCCGCGGACGAGGTCGTCGCGCTCGCGCACGGCGACTGGGACGTCTCGCTGCCGCCGCCGCCGGGCCTCTCGGCGGACCTCGTGCTGCACGCGGCGGCGTGGACGAACGTCGACGGCGCCGAGGACGACCCGCAGGGCGCGGCCGCGGTGAACGTGGGCGGGACGCAGAACGTCGCCGCGCTCGGCGCGCCCGTCGTCGCCTACTCGAGCGACTACGTCTTCGACGGCCGCAAGCGGTCGCCGTACGTCGAGTCGGACGGGCCGAACCCGCTCTCGGCCTACGGGCGCTC
>DATMJW010000148.1:0-18664 GCA_035553355.1 Gaiellaceae bacterium
GGGAGTAAGGGCCGTGGAAGACCACCACGTCGATAGGCCGGCGGTGCAAGCGCAGCAATGCGTTCAGCTGACCGGTACTAATTGCCCGAGGTCTTGATTTAGAACACTGTGTGTCACTATGGAGTTTTGAGGGTGCGCGAATCGTGCTCCGGCACGCGGCGCAACTCGACAATTTCGGCGGTCATAGCGTCGGGGGTACACCTCTTCCCATTCCGAACAGAGAAGTTAAGCCCGACAGCGCCGATGGTACTCGGGGCGCAAGCCCCCGGGAGAGTAGGACGCCGCCGAATGACTTCCGAGAGGGCCGCGCGAGCGGCCCTCTCGTCGTTCTCTAGAGTTCCGGCGGATGGTCGTGTGTGCGGCGGAGGAGCTGACGGACGGCGTCGTTCGGTTGCGGCGCTTCCGCGAGACCGACGTCCCGGCGGTCGCGCTCGCCTGCGACGACCCCGAGTCGGCGCGGTTCCTCCCGGGACTGCCGAGCCCGTACACCGAGGCCGACGCCGCGAGCTACGTCGCCGGCTGCGAGCGCCTCTGGCGCGAGGGCAGCCGCTTTCCGTACGCGATCGTCGACGCGCGAACCGACGAGTTCCTCGGCGCCGTCGACGTCCGCCCCGGTGGAGGCGGCTCCGACGTCGGGTACTGGATCGCCCCGTGGGCGCGCGGGCGCGGCGCTGCGACGAGCGCGCTGCGCCTCGTCGTCGAGCACGCCTTCGAGGCGCTCGGCGCGGAGCAGCTCGAGCTCGAGACGCATCTGGAGAACGTCGCGTCGCAGCGGGTGGCGGAGGCGGCGGGCTTCGTCCGCGTCGCGACCGTCGAAGCCGATGTCCCGTTCCGGGACGGCTCGCTCACACGGGTCCGCTACCGCCGCGAGCGCGGCCGCGAGCGATGAAGCTCGTGCCGCCGTCGCCCCCGCTCGATGACGGCGTGGTGCGCCTGCGGCCGTGGGAGCCGACGGACGTCGAGGCCGTCGTCATGGCCTGCACGGACGACGAGACCGCGCGCTGGACGATGGTTCCGGTGCCGTACACCCGCGAGCACGCACGCAGCTGGATCGACTCGTCGACGCGGGCGTGGGCGGACGGGCAGGCGGCGTTCGCGGTCACCGTGGACGGCGCCGTCGTCGGCGCGATGACGCTGTGGGTGCTCCCGCACGAGACGGCCGAAATCGGCTACTGGGCGCTTCCGGCATTCCGCGCGCGCGGGTACACGACGCGTGCGCTGCGCCTCGTGTGCGAGTGGGCGCTCGGGGAGCTCGCGCTCGCCCGGGTCCAGCTCGGGACGTATCCCGGGAACGCCGCCTCCGAGCGCGTGGCGGAGAAGGCGGGCTTCGCGCGCGAAGGCGTGCTGCGCTCGTGGCACGCGCAGCGCGGCGAGCGGCGCGACGTGACGATGTGGTCGCTGCTGCCGGGCGAGCTGCGCTAGCCGCCGGTTGGCTGCGACCGGGAGATCCGCGCGCCGTCGATCTGCGTCAGCACGAGCCCGTCCGCCCCCTCGCGCGACTGCCACCGGGCGCCCGTGTCCGGGCAGGCGAGCTGATCCTCCGCGAGCACGAGATGCTCCGCGGCGTACGCCTCGGCTTCGGGCCCGTAGAACTCGGCGGCTTCGGTGCAGCGGCAGCGCACGCGTCGGGGATTTCCGCCGCCGGCCGCGGGCAAACTACGCCGCGCGGCCGTTCGCGCGCTCGTCGGGCGCGGCGCCGCGCAGACGCGCCAGGCGCAGGGCGAGCGGCGGGTGCGTGGCGAAGAACGGCGCGAGCCCCTCGGGCGCGAACGGGTCGACCGTGTAGAGAGGCGACGTCGCCGGGTGCGCCTCGAACGCGACCAGGTCGCTCGCGCGGTCGAGCCGGACGAGGGCATCGGCGACACCGTGCGGCGTCCCGCACAATCGCGCTGCAACCGCGTCGGCGGCGAGCTCCCGCTTCGGCGAGAGCAGCAGATGGACGAACGCCCCCGCGACCGGCGCGAGCGCCGCACGCAGCGCTCGCTCCAGCCAGCCGCCGATCCGGGAGAGGTCGACGAGCAGCACGGCGAGCAGCACGGCGAGGGTCTGCACGAGCACGTCGCGCGCACGGATGTGCGCGAGCTCGTGCGCGAGGACGGCCTCGAGCTCCGCCGGCGGCAGTGCGCCGAGGAGACCGGTGCTGACGGCGAGCGCGGAGCTGCGCGGCCCGCGGCCGACGGCGAACGCGCGGGGGAAACCGTCCGCGATCAGGTAGAGCTTCGGCGGCAGGACGTCGAGCTTCGCCGCGAGCGTGTCGACGGTCGACCGGAGGATGGGGTCCTCCGCGAGCGCGTACTCGCGCGCGCCGAGCATCCCGAGGAGCGCGCGGTCGCCGTACGCGTGGAGCGCGGCGAGCGCGAGCAACGCGCAGAAGACGAAGAGCGTCAGCCCGTTCCAGGTATCCGCGGCGTACCCGAAGGCACCGGCCGGCGCCGCGAGGACGCCCGCGAGCACCCATGCCTTGGCGACATTCCGCGCGGCTGCGAGCCGCATCGGGCTACGCCGCGTCGTCGTCGCGCTCGTCGTCGAGCCCGCGCGGCGGCCAGTCGGGCTCCGGCGCGTCGCAGCGGCTCGAGCAGTGGAGCGACGCCACGTTCTGGAGCGGCACGAGGATGTGCCCGTTCAGCTCGATGTGGGGGACGTCCTCGATCGAGCAGTACGCCGTGAGCACGCCTTCCTGGTACTCGCCGCCGAACAGCCCGATCTCGACCTGCTCGCCCTTGTACTTGTTCGTGTAGTCCTCCACTAGATCGCCGAGTCTACCGCTCGAAGCTCGCCGTCCTCGACGCGGAGGACGAGGACGGACGCGTTCCCGATCGGCCCCGACGTCTGGCGCGCATCGACGTACGAGAGCTGGTTCGCGGCCGCCTGCGCCGCCCGCATCGTGCCGCCGTGGCAGACGACGAGGACGCGCTCCCCCGGGTGGCGGCGGGCGAGCTCGAGCAGCTCCGGGACGACGCGCGCCTGCAACTCCTCGTACGACTCGCCGCCGGTCCAACCCCTGCCGCCCGCGCGCCACCGCTCGAGGTCGTCGGGGAAATCGCGCTCGAGCTCGTCCCAGGCGAGGCCCTGCCACGAGCCGACGTCGACCTCGCGCAGCGCGGGCCGGGTCTCGACCGGCACGCCGACGACGGCCGCGACGGCCTCTGCCGTCTCTCGCGCCCGAGCGAGCGGGCTCGAGTAGATCGCCGCGAGCTCCTGCCCGCGCAGCGACTCGGCGAGCTCGCGCGCCTGCCGGCGGCCGAGCTCGTTCAGCGGCACGTCGGCGTGGCCCTGGAAGCGCCGCTCGCGGTTCCAGTCGGTTTCGCCGTGGCGCGCGAGCACGATCGTCGTCATCCCGGCCCCGGCATCGAGGCCGGTTACTGTAGCCCCCGATGCAGCTCGGGCTCGAGGGGAAGGCGTGCGTCGTGACGGGCTCGACCGCCGGCATCGGGCGGGAGATCGCGCGGCTGCTCGCCGCCGAAGGGGCGCGCGTCGCGACGTGCGGCCGGCGAGACGCGCCGGCGGTCGGCGAGGAGCTCCACATCGTCGCCGACCTGCGCGAGCCCGCCGCGCCCGACGCCGTCGTCTCGGAGGCGGCGCGTGCTCTCGGCGGCCTCGACGTCCTCGTCAACAACGTCGGCTTCGCACGACAGGCGCGGTTCGAGGACGTGCCGGACGCGGAGTGGGACGAGGTGTGGCAGCTCAACGTGATGAGCTACGTCCGGGCGATCCGCGCCGCGTTGCCGCACCTGCGGGAGAGCCGCGGCTCGATCGTCAACATCTCGTCGACCGCGGGGAAGCGGCCCTCGACGGGGATGCCGCACTACTCGGTGACGAAGGCGGCCGTCCTGTCGCTCTCGCGGCTCGTCGCGGATCTCTACGCGGGCGACGGGATCCGCTGCAACGCGGTCGCCCCGGGGCCGACGGCGACGGAGGCGTGGCTCGCCGAGGGCGGTCTCGCGGACCAGGCGGGCGACGACCGCGACGCCGTGCTCGCGAAGGTGGGAGCGGGACGCCCGCTGGGGCGGCTGGCGGAGCCGCAGGAGATCGCGGCCGTGGCCGTCTTCCTCGCCTCGCCTGCGGCGTCGTACGTGACGGGCGCCGCGTGGTCCGCGGACGGAGGCACCGTCCCCATCATCGTCTAGCCTGGGACGGTGCCCGAGCTCGCAGGTCGAGTCGCCGACGCGTTCGAGGCTCGCCAGCGCGAGCACGAGGAGCGCATGCTCTCGCCGCTCGCGGTGCACTCGTACGGCGGCGGCGGCCGGCTGCGCCCCGAGTCCGAGTGCCGGGTACGGACGCCGTTCCAGCGCGACCGCGACCGCATCCTGCACTCGAAGCCGTTCCGGCGGCTGAAGGGGAAGACGCAGGTCTTCATCGACCCCGCGGGAGACCACTACCGGACGCGGATGACGCACACGCTCGAGACGACCGCGATCGCCCGCGTCGTCGCGCGCGCGCTGCGGCTGAACGAGGATCTGACGGAGGCGATCGGGCTCGGCCACGACACCGGCCATCCGCCCTTCGGGCACGCGGGCGAGGAGGAGCTCGACCGCTGCCTGCGCGAGCGGTTCGGCAGCGGCTTCCGGCACAACGAGCAGTCGCTCCGCATCGCCGAGGAGCTGAACCTGACGGCGCCGGTGCGGGACGGGATCCTCACGCATACCGGACCGCGCGAGCCCTCGACGCTGGAGGGGAAGATCGTCCGGATCGTCGATCGCGTCGCCTACATCAACCACGACATCGACGACGCGATCCGCTTCGGCATCCTCGACGAGCGCGACCTGCCGCGGCGCGAGATCGAGCTCCTCGGCGGGACCGGCGCGCGGCGCATCGACACCCTCGTCCACGACCTCGTCGAGACCTCCGAGGCCGCGGGCGACATCGCGCAGAGCGACGAGGTCGGCTCGGCGATGCTCGCGCTCCGCTCGTTCATGTTCGAGCGCGTGTACCTCGGTCCGCACGCCCGCGCGGAGCACGAGCGCGCGCACCTGACGGTCCGGCGCATCTTCGAGCATCTCGTCGGGCGCGGCGACTCCGAGGCGGAGATCCGCGCCTTCGTGTCCGGCATGACCGACCGCTTCGCGCTCGCGTACGCGGCGGAGCTCTGATGCCGCGCATCAGGGACGAGTCGGTGCGCGAGGTGGTCGCCGCGGTCGACATGGTCGAGGTCGTCGGTGGCAAGACGGCCCTGCGCAAGGCCGGCGCGCGCTACACGGGGCGCTGCCCGTTCCACGAGGAGCGGACGCCGAGCTTCTCCGTCAACCCCGCGGCGAAGCTGTACCACTGCTTCGGCTGCGGGAAGGGGGGCGACGTGATCACGTTCGTCCGCGAGACCGAGAATCTCGACTTCGCCGAGGCGGTCGAGTGGCTCGCGGAGCGGTTCCGCGTGCAGCTCCAGTACGAGGAGACCTCGCCGCACCTGGAGGCGTCGCGCAAGCGGCGCGACCGGCTGCACGCGCTGCTCGACCAGGCGACGACGTTCTACGAGCGCTACCTCTGGGAGTCGGCGGCCGGGACGCCCGTGCGCGAGTACCTCGCCGGACGCGGGCTGGGCGAGGCGGTCTGTCGCGAGTTCCGCCTCGGCCTCTCGCCGGGAAGCGGCCTCGCGCGCAAGGCGCAGGAGAAGGGGTTCACGCGCGAGGAGCTGAAGGCGGCAGGGCTCACGAACGCACGCGGCAACGACTACTTCCCGCCGCGGCTGATGTTCCCGCTCGCCGACGTCCGTGGCCGCGTGGTCGGCTTCCAGGCGCGCAAGCTGCGCGAGGACGACCCGCTGCGGGGGAAGTACGTGAACTCGCCCGAGACCGAGCTCTTCCACAAGTCTGCCGTGCTCTACGGGCTGCACCTCGCACGGAACGCGATCGCGAAGCAGGAGCGGGCGGTCGTCGTCGAGGGGAACACCGACGTGATCGCGCTTCGGCAGGCGGGCTTCGAGCCGGTCGTCGCGTCGATGGGGACCGCACTCACGGAGCGGCAGCTGAAGGAGCTGCAGCGGCTCGCCCGGCGGCTCTACCTCTGCTTCGACGCCGACGCCGCCGGCGAGGACGCGACGCTCCGCGGGATGGAGCTCGCGACGACGCTCGGCTTCGACGTCCGCGTCGTGACGTTGCCGGCGGGCCAGGATCCCGCGGATGCGCCGCAGGGGTTCGAGGCCCGGCTCACGCAGGCGGAGAGCTACGTCGTCTACCGCGTGCGGCTCGAGCTCGAGCGCACGCCGGACCGGCAGGAGGCGTTCGTGCGCGCGCGGGACGTCGTCGAGCGGACGGAGGACTCGCCGGAGCGGCAGGACGCGCTGCGGCTCCTCGCGGACCGGCTCGACCTCCCGCGCGAGACGCTCGCGCGGCTCGGCGCGAAGGCGCAACCGGCTGCCGCGCTCGTCGAGGACCTGTCGCCGAAGATGCTGGAGAAGGGCGAGCGGCTCGAGCGGAACGCGCTCGCGGCGTGCGTGGCGCACCCGGCGCTCGTGAAGCTCCTCGCCGAGCTGTCGCCGGATCATTTCGACTCCGAGCTGCACCGCCGCTACCGCGCGCACCTCGTCGAAGGCGGCGCGGACGAGGAGCTCGTGGCGCTGCTCGCGGAGCTCGACGCGCGCGCCGAGCGCGAGGGGCTCGACGAGCGAACCGGCAAGGAGTTGCTGCTCAACCTCCGCGAGCGGAAGCTGCGCCGCGAGCTCGCGGGTGCCGATCTCGAGCGTGTTCGCGACCTGCAGACGCAGCTCGCGCGGGTGAAGGAGGCGATCCTCGAGCTCGCCTGAGCCGGCGGCGTGCGGCCGCTACAATCTCCCGCGCCTTCCCCGGTAGCTCAATTGGCAGAGCGGCGGACTGTTAATCCGTAGGTTGTTGGTTCGAGTCCAACCCGGGGAGCTCCCGCAGCCCGGCGAGCGCCCCGCGCTGCTATGAACGCGAGGATGCCCGTTGCCGGTGACACCTTCCGTGCGATCATGAGCGCGTTCCCGACCGGGGTCGCGATCGTGACGACGGTCGACGAGCGCGGCGAGCCGAGGGGGCTGACGACGAACGCGGTCTGCTCCGTCTCCGCCGACCCGCCGCTCCTCCTCGTGTGCGTCGACAGGACGAGCCGCACGCTGCCCGCGCTCAGGCACGCGCGGCGATTCGCCGTCAACTTCATGAGCGACGGCAGTGCCGACCTGTGCGCGCTCTTCGCGTCGAAGGCCGCCGACAAGTTCGCGCACGTGCGCTGGGAGCCGGGCCTCGGCGGCGTCCCGTGCCTCGTCGACGACGCGCTCGCGTACGCGGAGTGCACGACGGAGCAGGAGTTCGAGGCGGGCGACCACCTGATCCTGACCGGGCGCGTCGAAGCCGGACGCGCCCCCGCGGCGGATCAGGTCCCGATCCTCTACTTCCGGCGCACCTACGGCAGCACGCCGACCGCTGCCTCGTAGGCGCGGCGCGCGGCCTCGTCGACCGAAAGCGCCCAGAACGACTCGGGGTCGTCCGGGGTCCCGAAGATCTCGACGTCGAGCCACCCGTCGAACCCGGCCTCGGCGAGGATCGCGATCAGCTCGCGCGTCCGCGACACGCCGCTGCCCGGAAGCGCGCGCTCCGCCCGGCCGTCCGCGTGCCAGTCGGCGACGTGGACACCGGTGAAGCGGCCGAGGTGGCGGCGCAGGTCGTCCTCGACCGTCGGCGTGTCCCAGACGTGGTACAGGTCGAGCATCACGCCGACGTGCGGGAGACCGGCTTCGTCGAGCAGCTCGAGCGCTTCAGGGACGGACGTGACGAGCGAGAGGGCGTCGCGTTGCGACGCGTGGATCGGCTCGAGGCCGAGCCGCACACCGGCGGCCTCGGCGGCCGCGGCCACGCGGCGCAGGCCTTCGACGACGAGCCTCCGAGCCTCCTCCTCGGAGCGGTCGCCGGCCGCCCCCGTCAGGCAGAGGACGCACTCCGGTTCGTAGAGCGCGAGCCGCGCGACCGAGCGGCACATCGCCTCCACCCGCTCCTCGACGTCGGTCGGCCCCTCGATCACCGCGTTCGGCAGGATCGAGGGCACGACTGGAACGCAGTTCGTCGCGCGGAGCCCGCTCGCGCGCAGAGCGTCGACGTCGGCGTCGTCGTCGCCCAGCTTCATCTCCCAGATCCCGATCCCGGAGAAGCCGGCGTCGCTGTACGCCCGCAGGTCGTCGCGGAACGACGCACCGACCGTCGAGATCGCCGAGAGCGACAGCTTCATGCGCCGACGCCCGGGAGCCTCGCGAGCAGGCGGCGCGGCAGCGGCGGGCGCGTCAGGCGCTTCGCGGCGAGGTAGCCGGAGCCGGCGCCGAGGCCGGGGCCGGGATGGGTGCTGGCGCCGATGTGGAGCAACCCGGCGATCGGCGTCTCGTGGCCCGGCGTCGCCGGCGTCGGACGCCAAAGCAGGTTCTGGTCGAGCGCGCACGAGCCTCCGTAGATGTCGCCGCCGACCCAGTTCGGGTTCGCGGCCTCGACGTCCGCGGGAGAGAGGACGACGCGACCCACCGTCGCGCGCTCGAGGTTCTCGATGTGCTCGCCCAGCCGCGCGACGATGCGGTCGGCGTAGGCCTCGCGCAGCTCGTCGGTCCAGCTCCCGTCGCCGACGTCGAGCTCGCCGGCCGCGTCGCCCTTCGGGCGTGAGGGCACCTCCTGCAGCTGGATCCAGAGGATCCAGGAGCCGTCGGGTGCGCGGGACGGATCGACGGCGACGGGCTGGCCGCAGACGATCGTCGCCTCGGCCGGCAGGAGACCGCGGTCGGCCTCGTTGACGGCGCGCGAGACCCCGTCGAGCCCGGGGGTGACGTGCACGATCGGGACGCGCGCCAGCCGCGCGTCGCCGCGCCAGTGCGGCCGCTCGTCGAGCGCGAGGTGGATCTGCATCTCGCCGCGGCCGTAGCGGAACCGGCGCGCGGCGCGCGCGACCTCCTCGGGGACCGGCGCGTCGGTGAGGAGGCGCCCGTAGAGCTGGGTCGGCGTGACGCAGGCGAGGACGGCGCGGTCGGCGTCGACGACCTCGCCGTCGGCGAGGCGGACGCCGCGGGCGCGGCCGTCCGAGACGACGATTCGCTCGACCTCCGCCTCGGTGCGCAGCTCGCCGCCCGCGGCGCGGACGATCGACGCGAGGCCCTCGACGAGCCGGACGCCACCGCCCTTCGGTACCGGCATCCCCGCGAGCTGCAGCGCGCACGCGATCACCTGCGTCATGAAGCCCGACGTCGCCTGATCCGGGCCGAGCCCCGTGTGCAGCACCCACGGAGCGAGCAGCCCGTGCGCGCGCTCGTCGTCGAACGTCTCCGTCAGCCAGTCGCGGGCCGACGCCAGCACGGTGCCGGTGAACTCGACGAGGCCGCGCCGGCCGAACCGCGAGTACGCCTGCCGCCCGAGCGCGAGGCCCGCGGTCGACCAGAGCTCCGTCCCGAGCACGCCGAACGCGATGTCCGCGTTCGCCATGAAGGCGTCGAACTGCCGCTGCCACGCCTCGCCGAGCTCCGCGACGTTCGCGGCGCCGTCGGTGGAGAGCACCGCGCTGGACCCGTCCGGGAACGCCGAAGCCGTCGGCAGGTCCGTGTTCAGGTACTCGACGCCGAGCCGGTCGAGCTCGTCCTTGAGCTCCGCGTAGGCGGGGCTGCCGGTCCAGAGCGGGTGCCACGAGGCGAACACCTCGTGCGTGAAGCCGGGCGCGGTCAGCCCCTCGACGGTCTGGATGGCACCGCCGAGCCAGTCGTTCCGCTCGAGCACGCACACCTTCCACCCGCTCTTCGCGAGCAGCGCCGCGCCTGCGAGCGAGTTGATCCCGCTCCCGACGAAGACGGCGTCGTAACGCGCCATGGCGTCCGACTGTACCCGGTTACATGTCACTGACAAATGAGGTTAGGATCGCGCCATGCTGCTGCGTGAGGTCGAGTACGCGCGCCCCGCGTCGGTCGACGAGGCGGTCGCGCTCCTCGGCTCCCGGGACGGTGCACGCGCCCTCGCAGGCGGACAGACGCTGATCAACGTGATGAAGGCGCGCGCGGCGTCGCCGGACGTCCTCGTCGACCTGAACCGGCTCGAGGAGCTCCGCGAGATCCGCGTGTCGGGCGACCGACTCGTCGTCGGGGCGATGGCGACCTACACCCAGGTGGTCCAGTCGTCGGAGGTAGAGGTCGCGCGGCCGATCCTCGCCGAGGTCGTCTCGCAGATCGCCGACGTCCAGGTGCGGAACCGCGGCACGATCGGCGGCAACGTCTGCTCGAACGACCCGACGAACCACCTGCCGCCGCTGCTCGCCGCCCTGGACGCGACCTTCGGGATCCGCGGCGCGGGCGGAGACCGCACCGTCACGGCGGAGGACTTCTTCCTGGGCGTCTACATGACCGCCGTCGGCGAGGGGGAGCTCCTGACCTCGATCTCGATCCCGGCGAGCGGACGCGGCGGCGACGGATTCGCGGCGGTCACGCTCGGCCGCGAGGGCACGTGCATCGCGAACGCGGCCGCCACGATCGGCGACGGCGGCCTCCGCGTCGCGCTGGGGTGCGTCGACGCCGTCCCCGTCCTCCTGACACCCGACGCGCCGGACGAGGGGAGCGTGCGCGCGGCCGTCGAGGCCGCGTCGCTCGACCCGCCGTCGGACGTCCACGCGTCCGCCGAGTACCGGCGCCATCTCGCGACGGTCTGCGCGGTTCGCGCGGTCGCGCAGGCGAACGAGCGAGGGAGGTAAGCATGGAGCAGCCGTCGGGGCGGCGCACGATCGCCCTTCACGTGAACGGGACGCTGTACGAGCGCGAGGTGGAGGCGCGGAGACTCCTCATCCACTTCATCCGCGACGACCTCGACCTCACCGGAAGCCACGTCGGCTGCGACACCGGGAACTGCGGCGCGTGCTCCGTGATCGTCGACGGGACGCTCGTGAAGAGCTGCATGCTGCTCGCCGTCCAGGCGGACGGCTCCCACGTCGAGACCGTCGAGGGCCTCGCCGCCGAGGGTGAGCTGACCCAGCTCCAGCAGGCGTTCTCGGCCCACCACGGTCTCCAGTGCGGCTACTGCACGCCGGGCATGCTGATGAGCGCGACCGCGCTCCTGCGCTCGAACCCACGGCCGAGCGAAGACGAGATCAAGAAGGGGCTGCAGGGCAACATCTGCCGCTGCACCGGCTACTGGAACATCGTCGACGCCGTCAAGGCGGCGTCCGGCCAGGAGGTTGCGGCTCATGAGTGAGACGATCGCGCCGGACCAGGCGCTCGTCGTCGAGGAGACCGAGGCGCCGCAGCGGGGCTTTGCCGGTCAGAACGTCGCGCGGAAGGAGGACAAGCGCCTCGTCCAGGGCGAGGGCGTCTTCGTCGACGACATCAAGCGCCACGGCATGGGCTACGCGCACTACGTGCGCTCGCCGTACGCGCACGCGAACATCACGTCGATCGACGTCTCGAAGGCCGAGGAGATGCCGGGCGTCTACGGGACGCTGATCGGCGAGGAGGTGGCGGCGCTCACCGACCCGTTCTTCCAGATCTCGTCACCACCGGGCGCGCACGTCAGGGACTACGCGCTCGCGGTCGGCAAGGTGCGCTTCGTCGGCGAGCCCGTCGCCATCGTCGTGGCGGAGACGCGTGAGCGCGCGCGCGACGCCGCCGAACTCGTCGAGGTCGAGTACGAGCCGCTGCCGGCGCTCGTCGACGCGCGCCGCGCGCTCGACCCGGACGCGCCGATCCTGCACGACGAGGCCGAGGGAAACCTGTCGTGGAGCGGCGTGTACGAGTGGGGCGACCTGGACGCCGCCTTCGCCGAGGCGGACCACGTGATCACGATCAGCGAGCTCCACTTCGACCGGTTCAACTCGACGCCGCTCGAGACCGACGGCGCGCTCGTCGAGTTCAACAAGGGCACCGGGCAGTGGACGATCCACACGAACAACCAGTTCCCCGGGTTCGCCGCGATCATGATGGGCCCGGCGATGCGGACGGGGCTGGACAAGCTCCGCTTCGTCACGCAGGACATCGGCGGCGGCTTCGGCAACAAGATCACGTCGCACCCGCAGCTCGTCGCGTGCTGCCTCCTCGCCCGGAAGCTCGGCCGGCCGATCCAGTGGACCGAGTGGCGCACGGACTTCCACCTGACGATGTCGCACGGGAACGAGCGCTGGTTCCACGACACCGAGGTCGCCGTCAAGGCCGACGGCACGCTGCTTGGTTTCCGCACGAAGGCGCTCGACGACGCCGGTGCCTTCCTGCGCTACGAGCCGCTCGGCGGCGTCATCTGGGCGCAGGTGACGCCCGGGTGCTACCGCTGGCGGAACGTCCGCGTCGAGTTCACGCAGGTGATGACGAACAAGGCGCCCGTCTCCCCGAACCGCGGCTACTCGCGCATGCAGCACCTGTGGTTCACCGAGCGCGTGATCGACATCGTCGCGCACGAGCTCGAGCTCGACCCGGTCGAGGTGCGCAAGCGCAACTACGTCCGTGCCGACGAGATGCCGTACACGACCCCGAACGGGTGCGTCTACGACTCGGGCGACTACGCGAAGATGCTGGACACCGGCCTCGAGCTGATCGGCTACGACCGGCTGGAGGAGCGGCGGCGCGACGCGGCGGCGCGCGGGAAGCTGCTCGGCTTCGGGATCGGCTCCACGCTCGACTCCGGCACGAACAACTTCGGGCAGTCGCGGCTGATCAACCCGGAGCTCCAGTTCTCCGGCAACAACGAGGTCGCGACGGTGAAGCTCGACATCTTCGGCGAGGTCGTCGTCACCCTCGGCACGACGCCGCAGGGGCAGGGGCACGAGACGACGGCGGCGATGGTCGTCGCCGACATCCTCGGCGTCACGCCCGATGACGTCAACGTGCGCGCCGGCCACGACAGCTACTGGAACTCGCACGCCGGGTTCTCGGGCACGTACGCGAGCCAGTTCGCGGTGACCGGCCTCGGGGCCGTGAAGGGTGCGGCCGAGAAGCTCGCGGGCGAGATCAAGAAGCTCGGCTCCGTCGTCCTCGGCTGCTCGGTCGACGACCTCGAGCTCGCCGAGGGGCACGTCCGGATGAAGGCGAACCCGGAGGCGGCGCTGCCGCTGATGGCGTGCGGCGCGATCATCAACGCGAACAACGCCGGGCTGCCGGAGGATCTCGACGTCACCCTCAACGCCCGGTACGTCTTCCGGCCGCAGTTCGAGGTGCCGGACGTGGAGCGCAAGTACGGGAACCTCACGCTCACCTACGCCGCGCAGATCCACCTCGCGCTCGTCGAGATCGACCCGGAGACCGGCGTCTACGACGTCGTCGAGTACGTGGCGATCGACGACTGCGGGACGCGGATCCACCCGCAGATCGTCGAGGGGCAGGTCATGGGCGCGACGGCGCACGCGCTCGGCGCCGCGACCCACGAGACCTTCGCCTACGACGAGGACGGGAACCTGCTGACGCCGAACTTCTACGACTACCACGTGCCGCACATGCTCGACATGCCGCCGCTGAAGACCGGCTACGTCGAGTCGCCGTCGCCGTTCACACCGCTCGGCACGAAGGGTATGGGCGAGGGCGGCGGCGCCGGGATCCACGCGATCTGCGCCGCGCTCCAGGACGCGCTGCGCGAGCGTGGTGGCGCGATCGTGTACGACAGCTTCAACCCGTACCACCGCGTCTGGGAGCTCCTGCAGCGGCCGGACGAGTCGCGGGCGCGCGTCGAGGTCGTCTCCCGGTGAGGGTCGAGGGCGAGCGCCACTTCGACGCGCCGAGGGAGGTCGTCTGGCGCGTCCTCAACAGCCCGGAGTCGATGGCGAAGACGATGCCCGGGGTCGAGAGCTTCGACGTCGCCGACGAGCGCCACTGGACGGCGAACGTGAAGATCCCGCTCGGTCTCGGCGGCCTCCGGATGAAGATCGCGTTCGAGAAGACGGAGGAGCGCGAGCTCGAGCACGCGAAGCTCAGCGCGAAGGGCCAGGGCGTCGGCGCGATCATGAACATGGAGACGTCGTTCGACCTCGCCGAGGCGGAGAGCGGGACCGCGATGCGGTGGGCCGCAGACGTCTCGATCGCCGGCCCCGTCGGCTCGATGGGGCAGCGGGTGCTGCAGCCGATCATCAACCAGCAGGTCGGCCAGGTGCTCTCGTCCCTCGAGGCTCAGGTCGAGGCTGCGAAGGGGGCCGCCGGCGGCACGCCTGCGGCGTCGGCCGCGCCTCTGCCGACGACGCCCGAGGGCGGTGCGCTCGACGGCTCCGGCGCGAGCGTGATGGGCGACGCCGGGACGCCGCATCCGCCGCCCGCACCGCACACCGACGCCGAGGTGAAGGACTACGGCGAGCCAGCCGCCGCAGACGCCGATCCGGAGCCTGACGAGGGCACGAGCGGCGCGGACGAGGGGATCAGCCCGTGGGCGCCGGAGGCGTACGACCCCGAGGGCGAGGGCCCGACGACGTCGACAGAGGACTGACCCCGGTGCCGCCGCCGTTCCGTATCGGGGTGATGCAGCTCACGATGGAGCCGCTCGACGAGATGCTCGCGTCGGCGCGCGTCATGGACAGGGTGGGGATGGACACCGTGTGGCTCGCGGAGGCGTACCCGTGGTGGCGCAAGCACGGGATGGAGGCGCGTTCCTCGACCGTGGTCTCCGCGCTGATGGCGCGAGAGACGGAGCGGCTCGCGATCGGGTGGGGGATCATCTCCCCGTTCACGCGCCACCCCGTGCAGGTCGCGATGGACGCGCGCGTCGTGCAGGAGGCCGCCGGACCGGGACGGTTCCTGCTCGGGTTCGGCACGTCGAAGATCTTCCTGAACAACGCGAAGTCGTCCACGTCGAAGACGCTCGGCCCGATGCGCGACGCCGTTGCGATCGTGCGCGGCGTCCTCGGCGGCGAGCGGTTCGAGTACGACGGCGACACGTGGTCGGCCGACGTCCCGGCGCTCGCAGACGAGGCGCACACGCCGCGGGAGGTGCCGCCGGTGTACGTCGCCGCGACCGCGCCGAAGATGATGGCGCTCGCGGCCGAGGTGGCCGAAGGGTGCCTGACGCCGTCGATCACGACGCCCGCGTTCGTACGCCACACGCGCGGGATCGTCGGCGACGAGATCGACGTGGGCTGCACCGTCGTCGCGTCGATCCACGCGAGCGACCGCGAGCAGGGCCGCGACGGCGCTCGGGAGATCGCCGGCATGTACCTCGCGAACAAGGTGCAGAACATCCGCGGCTCGGCGGACACCCTGCTCGACCTCGCCGGCCTCGAGCAGGACGAGATCCGGCCGGTGGCAGAGGCGATGGAGCGCGGCGGGCGGCTCGCGGCGAAGGCCGCCGTGACGGATTCGATCCTCGACAAGTGCAAGCCGATCGCCGGCACACCCGACGACTGCATCGCCGCGATCCAGGAGTACCGCGACGCCGGCTGCACGCACGTGATGCTCGAGCTCTGGGGCGACGACCGGCACGAGCAGATCCGGCTCTTCGGAGAGCACGTCCTCCCGCACGTCCGGTGATCGACGAGCGGAAGCTGGTCGACTGGGCGCGGGCAGCAGTCTCGATCCCGAGCTTCACCGGCGAGGAAGCCGCGATGGCGGACTGGATCGCGGACGAGTTGCGCGGCCTCGGGTGCACCGTTCAGGTGCAGCAGGTCGAGGAGGGGCGGGCGAACGTCCTCGCGACCCGCGCCGGAACGGGCGGCGGCCGGACGCTGATGTTCAACGGCCACATGGACACGTCCTACTCCGGTCGCGAGCCGTGGTCGCAGGGGGTGGAGGGGTTCCAGCCGGTCGGCGTCGAGCGCGACGGCCGCATCTGGGGGCTCGGGATCTCGAACATGAAGGGCGCCCTCGCGTGCTACCTCGCCGCGGTGGACGCGCTCCGGGGCGAGGAGCTGCGCGGTGACGTGCTCGTCGCGGCGGTCTGCGGCGAGATCGAGAAGACGCAGTACGGCGAGGCGCAGGGCGCGCAGTACCGCGGCTACGCCGCGGGGACGCGGTACCTCGTGACGCACGGCGGCGTCGCCGACATGTGCCTCCTCGGCGAGCCGACCGAGGGAAAGGTCGTGCTCGGGCACTTCGGCTCGCTGTGGGCGCGGATCGGCGTCGGCGGCGACTTCGTCCACACCGCGTTCTCGGAAGGAAGGGCGAACTCCGTCCTGCGGATGGGCGAGCTGCTCCCGCAGATCGGGGCGTGGTGCGAGCGGTGGGCTGCGGACGAGCGGAATGCGTGGGGCGGCTCGCCGGCGATCGCCTCGGTCGGCGCGATCCGCGGCGGGTTCGAGTGGCGGCTCTCGCGGACGCCGCAGCGGACGAGCGTGTTCCTCGACGTCAGGGTGCCGCCGACGATGCCGATGGCCGAGGCGCGCCGCGCGGTGCACGACCTGGCGCGCGATCTCGCCTCGGCGCACCCGGAGTGGGACGTGGACGTCGAGGTCTACGTCACCGCGCCCGGTGCCCGTATCGACGAGGGGCACGAGCTCGTGGCGGCGATCGACGCCGCGCACGCGGACGTGTTCGGCTCGCGGCCGAGCCGCGACGTCCCGCGCTGGTTCTCCGACGCGTCCGCGCTCACCGCATACGGGATCCCGACCGTGAACTACGGGACGTCCACCGGGTTGATGGAGCCGGGGAAGGGCGAGAGCCTCGAGGTCGAGGGGCTCGTGCGGACGGCCGAGGTGTATGCGCGCGTCGCACGGGCGGTCTGCGCATGAAGCTCGTCACGATCGACGGCGGGCGCGCCGGCTACCTCGACGGGGAGGAGGTCGTGCTGCTCGACGTGCCGTCGATGCGCGCCTTCTTCGAGCAGGGCGCGGACGCCGACGAGACGGGCGAACGCGTGCCGCTCGCGGAGGCGCGCCTGCGGGCGCCGATCGTCCCGAAAAAGCTCTTCCACACCGCCGGCAACTTCCGCGAGCACGAGGAGGAGTCGAAGAACGTCGCCTGGTCGCACGCGATCGCGCCGTGGATCAACTTCTTCCAGAACGTCGACGCGATCGTCGGGCCGGACGAGCCGGTCGTCTACCCCGAGCACCTGACGGAGGAGCTCGACTACGAGCTCGAGCTCGCCGTGGTGCTGAAGCGGGCGGGGAAGTGGTTCTCGCCGGAGGAGGCGATGGACTACGTCGGCGGCTACGTGATCTTCAACGACATCACGGCGCGCGACATCCAGCGCGGTGAGATGCGGTCGGGCGTCTTCAGCTTCTGCAAGGCGATCGACACCTTCTGCCCGCTCGGCCCGTGGATCGTCACGCCCGACGAGATCCCCGACCCGCACGACCTCGCGATGGAGCTCCGCGTGAACGGAGAAGTGCGGCAGGAGTCCCACTCCGGGCGGATGAGCGTGACGATCCCCGAGATCCTCTCGAACTTCTCGGCGCTCGGCTACTCCGCCGGCGACGTCCTCTCCACCGGGACCGTCTCGGGCGTCGCGGGGTTCAAGTCGCCGGAGGAGCGGGCGCGGCTGTACCTCAAGCCGGGCGACGTCATCGAGGCCGAGATCGAGCGCATCGGCGTGCTCCGGAACCCGGTGGTCGGCTGGCAGGAGGCGCACGGAGAGCCACCGCCGCCGCGGATCCGGCCGTGGGGCGACGCGTGACGCTTGTGTTGTTTCAACACAAAGTCTCGGCGTGAGCTGGCCGCGCGACGACGCGAAGCTCGACCGCGTGCGCGCGCTCATGGCCGAGCAGGAGCTCGACGCGCTCGTCGTCCGCGCGCCCGACAACGTCCTCTACCTGACCAACTTCTGGGGCATGAAGGGCTACGACGCCGTCGTCTTCCCGCGCGAGGGCGACCCCGTGCTGATCTGCCTCGAGGCATCCGAGGCCGACGCGGCGCGCACCGCGTGGACGGACGACGTCTGGCTCTTCGCCGGTTACGACCCCTCCGACCCGCGGCCGCCCGGGCTCCGCGCGCTGCAGCTCGCGCGCCAGGTCGCGAGCGAGTACGGCCGGATCGGGATCGAGGCGTCGCTCGGCACGCAGGCCGCGGACCGGATGGTCGGCGAGCCGACGACCTTCCCGAAGGCCTGGTTCGACGCGTTCGAGAGCGCCGCCGACGCGACGCCCCTGCTCGCGCAGGCGCGCGCCGTGAAGACGGAGCAGGAGCTCGAGCGGATGCGGCTCGCGAACGAGCTCGCCGCGCGCGCGATGGAGCACGCGGCGGAGACGCTGCGGCCGGGGCAGACGGAGAGCGAGGCCGCTGCGGCGTGGGAGGGATGGGTGCATGCCTACGGCACCGGGCACGAGGGACGCGTCGAGCTCGCGCTCGCGTTCTCGCTCGTGTGGTCGGGGCCCGGGATCCGCACGTTCACGGCGACCTCGAACCGGCCGATCAGGGAGACGGAGCCGACGCTGTACGAGATCTGGGTCTGCGCCGACGGCTACTGGTGCGACCACACGAAGAACCTGGTGCCCGGCGAGCTGGACCCGCGGTACGCGGAGCTCGAGCAGCAGCTGACGGCGGTGTACGAGGACGCGCTCGCGTTCGTGCGGCCGGGCGCGAGTCTCGCCGAGCTCGACGCGCGCGTCCGCGCCGGGATCGAGGACGCCGGCTATCCGGGCCAGCCGAGCCATCCGATCTGCCACGGCGTCGGGGCGCGCGCGCACGAGCCGCCCTACGCGCACCAGGCGGGAGGCGGCACGATCGAGGCCGGCATGGTGCTCGCCGTCGAGCCTGGGATCTACTGGCCGGAGGGTGGCGGGCTGCGGCTCGAGGACAACTTCCTCGTCACCGCCGACGGCGTCGAGAAGCTGAGCCGGTTCCCGGACGGCATCGTGAGGTGCGGGTGACGCTCGA
>DATMJW010000149.1:0-11598 GCA_035553355.1 Gaiellaceae bacterium
GCCGGACGCCGCCGCGAGCGGCGGGTCGGCGAGCGTGACGATGACCGTCGTGCGGCCCCTGCCCGCCTTCGGGACGACGATCTGCCCGGCGCGCACCTGCGGCACCTCGACCTCGCCACCGCGGCGCTCGATCGGCTGCAACGCGCCCGCCGCGGAGGAAGCGGAAAGGATCGCCGCGAGCGAGGCGAGGGCGGCGACCGGGCGGCGCACGCGGCCACAGTAGCCCACCTCTGCCGATGCTGCTGTGGCCGGTCCCGTAGACTCGCGCCGTGGGCAGGTTCGACGGCAAGCGCGCGCTGATCCTGGGCGTCGCGAACAAGCGCTCGATCGCCTGGGCGATCGCGCGGCGCCTCGCCGACGAGGGTGCCGAGCTCGCCTTCACGTTCCAGGGGGAGCGGATCGAGGCGAACGTGCGCGAGCTGGCCGGGTCGGTCGGGTCGCCGCTCGTGACGCCGTGCGACGTCCGCTCGGACGAGGACGTGGCGCGCGTGTTCGGCGAGCTCGAGGGGCTCTGGCCGGACGGGATGGACCTCGTCGTGCACTCGGTCGCATTCGCGGCCGCCGAGGATCTCGAAGGCCGCTTCACGGACACGCCGCGCGACCGCTTCTGGATGGCGGTCGACATCAGCGCGTACTCCCTCGTCGCGACGGCGCGCGCCGCGGAGCCGCTGCTCGAGCGCCGCGGGGGCGGGGCGATCGTGACGATGACCTACCTCGGCGGCGAGCGGGCGATCCCGCACTACAACGTGATGGGCGTCGCGAAGGCGACCCTCGACGCGTCTGTGCGCTACCTCGCGTGGGACCTCGGCGAGAAGGGGATCCGCGTGAACGCCGTCTCCGCCGGCCCGGTGCGGACGCTCGCGGCCCGCTCGATCGCCGGGTTCACCGAGATGGAGCGGATGTTCGAGGAGCGCGCGCCGATGCGCCGTCACATCGACGCGAACGACGTCGCGGCGGCGTCGGCCTACCTGCTCTCGGACGACGCGAAGAACGTGACGGGGACGACGCTCTACGTCGACTCCGGCTATCACGCGATGGGCATGTAGCTAGTCGCCGAGGCGGTAGAGCGTCAGCTCTCCGTCTCGCGCGACCTCCCGGTAGCCCATCCGGCTCAGCCCGTCGAGCAGCCGCCCGAGGCACCTCGCGCGCCCCGCGTAGAGCGGCCGGTGCACCATCACCCACTCCGGGTACTCGAGCCCGCGCCGCCCGCACTCGAACGGGTCGAGCTCCCGCAGCCGGCCGTCGATCCACTTCGGTGCGACCGTCGAGTACGCGGCGTAGCGCGGCCCGGGCGCGTCGATCGCGTAGTAGAGGTACACGCTGCCCTCCTGCCGGTCGGGGAGAAAGAGCGGAAGCTCGAGCAGCGGGTCCGATGCCGGCCGCTGCGCGTAGACGGGATTCGCCGGGTCCGCGCCTCCCGGCGCGAAGAGCTCGACACCGGCGCGCAAGTCGACCGCGACGAGCGCGACGGCCGCGAGCGCCGCGGCGCGGGGCAGGCGGGCGACGGCGAACGCCACGAGGGCGGCGAGGCAGAGCGCCGCGATCGGCACGAAGCGGCCGGGAACGCGCGTGTCGCGAAGTCCGGGCACCGCCTCCCAGAGCCGTTCGTACCCCGGCAGGTTCGCCCCGAGCGCGAGCAGGACGGGCACAGCCGCGCCGAGGGCGAGCACGAGCGCGAGCCGTGGGCGCGCGCGAGACGCGACGGCGGCGCCCGCGAGCGCGAGGAGCGGTGTCAGCCAGCCGAGCAGCACGAAGGTCTCGAGGCCGCCGCGCGGCGCGCGCGCGACGAGATCCGCCACGGCCGCCGAGTACAGCTCGACCTGCGCGAACGACCGTCCCCCGGCGCCGAGCGACCCGCGGACGACGAGCGCCCAGACGACGGCGCCCGCGGCCACGGCGGGGACCGTCACGGCGGCAGCGGCGCCGATCCTGCGCCGGAACCCGTCGTCGGCCGGTCGCAGCGCCGCATACAGCGCCACGAACGGGATCGCTCCCAGCGCGAGGTGCACCTGCCCCGAGAGCGGGATCGAGGCGAGCGCCGCGGCCGCGAGCAGGAGCAGACGCCGCTCGAGCGCCCACAGCGCGAGCGGGAGGAGGAGCGCGACGAGCGCGAGCTGGTGTCCGAGCGCGAGCTGCGCGACGCGGTACGGGGCGAGCGCGAAGGCGAGCCCGGCCGCGATCGCGGCCACGCGCGGCAGCCCGAGCTCGCGCAGCCACGCGAACGTCAGCAGGCCGGCGACGGCGTAGGAGAAGAGCACGAGCAGGTTCCACGCGCCGACGGTGCCGACGAGCGCCTGCAGCGGAGCGAAGACGAGCGCGAAGGGCCACCCGGCAAACGTCGTCCGCCCCTCGACGTATGGCGCGAACCCGTAGGGGTCGCGCCATGGTGCCTCCCCGCGCGCGAGCTGGTGCCCGGGGAGCCACAGCTGGTACGCGCTCTGGAGGTGGTCGCCCGCGTCGACCGGCCCGGCCGCCCCGCTCGAACGCGCGAGGAACGCGCTGTCGGCGTCCCGCAGCGCCGGCCACGTCGACGCCGCACCCGCGGCCAGGTAGAGCGCGAGCGCTAGGAGGACGACGCCCGCGCGGCTGCGACCAGCTCGTCGAAGTCGGGCACCTCCGAATCGTCGTACCGCCACGATCCGCGGACCGTACCGTCCGCGTAGAGGAGGATCGCCGCCCGCCGCGGCACCCCCTCCATCCACCGCCGCACGCGCACTACGCCGAACTGCCGCGCGAGCGTCCCGTTCCAGTCGGAGAGCAGCGGCACGTCGACGCCGAGGGCCTCCTTCCACGCGCGGTGGGACCAGTGGGAGTCGCGGGAGACGCCGAAGACGCGCACACCCGCTGCGGCGAAGTCGCGCTGCCTGTCACGCAGGAGCTTGAGCTCGTTCGTTCAGGTGGGCGACCAGTCGAAGAGGTAGAAGAGGAGCAGCAGGGGACCGTCTTCGAGCAGCTCCTCGAGCTCGACCGCCTCGCCGCTCTCGAGCCAGATCATGCGGCTTCGGCCGGCACGGCCTCCGTCGCGACCGCGATCTCCTCGACCACCTCGACGATGTCGCGATTCGCGTTGAAGACGCGCAGCTGCCGGTCGGCGCCGTTGCCGCGCGAGAGGATCTCAGCGATCCCCTCCAGCTCCCGCTCGGCACCGAGCTCGCGCGCGTGCGGCTCGATCTCCCGGAGCGTCCGCCGGATCAGCTGCGCGACCGGGATCCGATTGCGTGCGCCGGTCTGGAGATCCATCACCGGCGCCTCGAGGCCGTAGCGCGCCGCCAGCCACTTGTTCTCGGTCGTCAGGATCCGGTGGTACGAGGGGATCTCCTCGCCACGGTCGTGCTGCTCGCAGAGCATCTTCACGAGCGCCTGGCAGTACGCGGCGAGGGCGGTCGCGTCCTCCACCCGCGTGATCGCGTCGCAGATCCGGATCTCGACCGTCCCGAGCCGCGGGTGCAGCCGGATGTCCCACCAGATGTGGGTGTAGTCGGCGATGCAGCCGGTGCGCTCGAGCTGGCCGACGACGTCGGCGTAATCGGCGTAGTCGCGGAACCGCGGCGGCGGCCCCGAGCGCGGGAACGCCGCGAACACCATCTGCCGGCTCGACGAGAGCCCCGTGGGCTCGCCGCGCCAGAACGGCGAGCTCGCCGAGAGCGCGAGCAGCGGGCCGAGCTGGGGGAGGAGCCCGTTCACGACCTGGATCGCCTTCTCCGGGTCGTCGATCGCGACGTGGATGTGCATGCCGAAGATGAGCTCACGCCGCGCGATGTACTGCAGCTGGTCGACGAGGTTGCGGTAGCGGTCCCGTGCGGTGATCCGCTGCCGCTCGAAGAGCGAGAAGGGGTGGGTGCCCGCCGATCCGACGCGCAGCCCCTTCTCGCGCGCGACCGCGGTCACGTACGCGCGGAGCTTCAGCAGCTCGCGGTGCACGTCTGCGGGTGTGCGGCAGACCGGCGTCGCGATCTCGAGCACCGACTGCATCAGCTCGGCGTTGATGCGCGTCTCGAGCTCGTGGCCGCTGATCGCACGCAGCACGGTGTCGATGTGCTGCACGAGGTCGAAGGTCTCGCCGTCGAGGAGCATGTACTCCTCCTCGACGCCGAGCGTGTACGGGTCGGACTGTCCGAACGCGTGGTCGAGCACGCTGCCGCCGTGGACGGCGCCCGCGCCGGTGATGGATCCGGGGTAGATCTGCTTCACGCGGCCATCACTCCGGAAGAACGGCCTCGGCCTCGATCTCGACACGGAAGCGAGGGTCGACGAGCGCTTTGACGACGACGCAGGTGCTCGCCGGTCGGATCTCGCCGAACACCTCGCCGTGCGCGCGTCCGGCCTCCGGCCAGTCGTCCGCGTCGGTGAGGTAGGTGCGCGTGCGGACGACGTCCGCGAAGCCGGCGCCCGCGCGCTCGAGCGCACCGCCGATGATCTCCAGGCACAGGCGCGCCTGCTCGTACGCCCCCTCCGGCGGCTCGCCCTGCTCGGGGATCGGGGCGGTTCCGGCGACGTGGACGCGGCCGCCGGCGACCACCGCCCGCGAGAAGCCGATCAGCGGCTCGTAGGGCGAGTGGCCCGAGATCAGGCGCCGCTCCACCGGTCTAGTATCGCGCCCCGTGGACGCCCTCGGCGCGATCAACGAGTGGCCGGCGCCGCGGGCGGCCGCAGGTGTCGTCCGCGGAGGCGGCGGCCGCGAGGTGGAGGGCGACGCCGCGGCGGTCTGGGAGTGGGCGTCGGTGACGAAGCTCGCGACGGCGCTCGCGGTGCTGGTGGCCGCCGAGGAGGCCGTCGTCGACCTCGACGAGCCGGCCGGCCCGCCCGGGTCGACGGTCCGGCACCTGCTCGCGCACGCCTCCGGGCTCCCTCTCTACGAAGGCGCGCCCATCGCGCAGCCGGGCGTCCGCCGCATCTACTCGAACCACGGGTTCGTCGTCCTCGGCGAGCACGTCGCGGCGCGCGCGGAGATGCCCTTTCCGGAGTACCTCCGCGCGGCCGTGCTCGCCCCGCTCGGGATGAAGGCCGAGCTGCGCGGCGACGCCGGCTCCGGTCTGTGGGGGACGCTCGACGACCTGCTCGTCCTCGCGGGCGAGCTGCTTCGGCCGACGCTCGTCGCGGCCGAGACGCTCGCGGAGGCGCGCACGGTGCAGTTCGCGGGGCTGACCGGCGTGCTGCCGGGGTTCGGCCGTCAGGAGCGGAACGACTGGGGGCTCGGGCTCGAGCTGAAGGACGGGAAGGAGCCGCACTGGACGGGATCGCGCAACTCGCCGGCGACGTTCGGCCACTTCGGCCGCAGCGGGACGTTCCTCTGGGTCGACCCCGATGCGGACGTCGCGCTCGGCGTCCTCACCGACCTCCCGTTCGGCGACTGGGCGCACGAGGCGTGGCCGGCGCTCGGCGACGCCGTCCTCGCGGAGGCCGCGCTGACGGAGGCCGCAACCGGCTAGCTCGCGCGCGTCCGCGCCTCGACGCGCGACGCGGCGGCGTCAACCGAAGTTGCGGGGCCAGTCCCCGCAATGTGCGTTGACGCGAGACGACACGTCAACCGAAGTTGCGGGGACAGTTGCGGGGCCAGTCCCCGCAACGTGCGTTGACGCGAGACGACACGTCAACCGAAGTTGGGGGGACAGTCCCCGCAACGTGGGTTGACGCGAAGCCATGGCCGGCGGAGCCGAGCGGCTGGCGGAGCTCCGCGTTCGACGAGCGCGCCGCCCGCCGCGCGGCTCGTCAGGCGTCGGCGCGCCTTACGCGAGGAAGTCGAGCAGCAGCCGGTTCAGCTCCTCGGGTTGCTCGAGGCCCGGCAGGTGGCCGGCGCCGGCGACCGTCTCCAGGCGTGCGTTCGGGAGCCGCTCGACGAGGAGCGTGCACATCGCGCGGATGTCCTCGACGTCCTCCGAGCCCATCACGACGAGGGTCGCGACGGCGAGCTCCTCGAGGCGCGACTCCGCCGCCGGCTTCGGCCACTCCACGCGCACCTGCCCGTCGAGCGGGAGCTGCTGCTCGTAGCTTCGGAGCGTCATCGCCTCCGTCAGCGCGCGCACGTCCGAGCCGGCGTCCGGCGCGAGCCACATCCGCGCCTGCTGCGCCGCGGCGCTGGCGAGGTCGCCCGCCTCGAGCAGCTCCTCCTCCTCTGCGAAGAGCGCCTGCGCCGCGTCGGACCAGCTCCACGAGCCGAGCCCGGGCGCGACGAGGACGAGCCGGTCGACGAGCTCGGGCCTCGCCGCCGCGAGCTCGAGCGCGACCCGGCCGCCGAACGAGCAGCCGACGACGGCGGCCGGCTCGTCGAGCCGTGCCGCCGCGAAGCCGACGTAGTCGACGACGCCCGGCTCGAGCGCGCGGTCGCCGAACCCGGGCAGATCGGGCGCGTCCGCCGCGTGCCCGGCGGCCTCGAGCGCCTCGATCTGCGGCTCCCACATCCGCGAGTCGGCGATACCCGCGTGCAGGAGCAGGACGTCACTCACCGGACGCGTCTTGGTCCGCGAAGAGCGGGCGGAGCAGCTCGTCGAATGCCTCGCGGTCGCAGCTCGCGACGACGGCGGGCGTGATCGCGGAGACCGACGCCGTGCGCGGCACGCCCATCGCGAGCGCGACCTCGCCGAAGTAGTCGCCGGGACGCAGGACGCGACGCTCGCCGAGCCCCTCCTGCGCGACGCTCAGCATCCCGGAGAGGACGACGTAGAAGCGGTCGCCGGCCTCGCCCTCCCGCACGAGACCGCTGCCGGCGGGCACTTCCTCGCGCGCCATCCGCCCGGCGAGCCGGTGGAGCTGCTCCCCCGGGAGCGCCGAGAGCAGCCCGATCCGGGAGAGCTCGTGCACCGTTGCCGGGACGAACCTCAGTCGGCGGCGTCCTCGTCGTCGTCGGCGACCGGCAGCTCCGGATCGCCGTGGCCCGGATACCGCATCTCCTCCTCCTCGCGGATCCGCTCCGGCCCCTGCTCCTGCTCTTCCTCTGTCGCGCGTGGGTTGTCGTGCATCTCGCTCCTCCCCAGTATCGTCGCCGGCGTGGGGATCCTCGACGGCTGGCGGTTCTGTCCCCGGTGCGCAGCGCCGCTAAAGCAGGAATCCGGCCACCTCGCGTGTGCGGCGTGCGGATCGGCGTACTGGGCGAACTCGGTCCCCGGCGTCGAGGCGGTGATCGAGCGCGAAGGCCGGATCCTGCTCGCCCGCCGGGCGCGGAACCCGCGCGCCGGCACCTGGGACCTCCCCGGCGGCTTCGTCGAGGAGGGCGAGGAGCCGCTCGCGGCGCTCGTGCGTGAGGTGCGCGAGGAGACGGGTCTCGAGCTGGAGGACGCGGAGCTGCTCGGGATCTGGATCGAGCCCGACTACGACGGCCGCAGCGTCTTCTCCGTCACCTACCGTGCGCGCGCGGCGGGCGCAGAGCCGGCCGCGGCGGCCGACGACGTGGCCGAGCTGCGGTGGTTCGACCCCACCGAGCTCCCTCCCGAGCACGAGTTCGCGTTCGTGCACACGCCTCTGGCGCTACGCGTCTGGCGGGACGAGCACGCGCAGCGCGCCCGGCTCGATCCGGAACTCGACGGGTGAGACGAGCCGCGCCGGCTCACCGTCGATCGCCGCGCGCAGCGACGGCCGCCGCGTCTTCACCGTCAGCTCGGTCGCGCTCCACTCGTCCCAACGCACGCGGCGAAAGCCGTGCGGGACGTAGACGTGCAGCTCGCCGTCGTCGAGCCGCTCGCGCTCCCCGATCGAGAACGGCTCGAGGCTGTACGCGTTGCACGCGACGAGGACGACGCGGGCGCGCACGACCTTGCCGTCGACGACGAAGACGTCCTTGCCGCGGGATTGCCGCACGACGAGCCCCAGGGCACGGAGGCGCGCGAGCGCGCGCCGGCGGCGGCGGTGCCGCTCGCGGCGGTGGACGAGGAGGGCGTAGAGCCCGAGCGAGACGTTGTTGAGGAAGATGCGGTCGCCGACGCGGCCGACGTCGATGCGTCGCTCGACGCCGTCGAACGCGGCGAGCGCCGCGAGCGGGTCGTTGCGGTCGAGCCCGAGGTCGCGGGCGAAGTGGTTGCGGGTCCCGTAGGGGACGCAGACGAACGGGATCCCGCGCTCGAGCGCGACGCCGGCGACCGCGGCCAGGGAGCCGTCGCCGCCGGCCATGCCGATCACGTCGGCATCGGCCTCGCGCGCCAGCTCCACGAGGTCCTCGCCCTGGCGGAACTCCCGCACGTCGACGCCGCGCGCCTCGGCGGCGTCGCGCAGCTCGGCGGGCGTCGGCGACGCCGATCCCGAACGCGGGTTGACGATGAGCACGCGCTTCATCCGAAGATGGGTTGGGGCGGTCGAAAAGATGGGCCGTTCGGCCCATGCGGTCGTCCTGTCCATTCCCGATCATGGCGGCTATGAACGATCGCGGCCTCCACTACATCCAGGACGACCTCTGCGAGACGTGGGTCGAGGACTGGGCGGGCGTCGGCGTGCGGGAGCTCGAGGCGCTGCTCTCGAAGCACGCGGCGTTCCTCGGCTACCTCGAGCAGATCGACGCCGAGTAGTCCGCGGCCGCGTTTGCGGCTCTTTTCGTCCGGCGAAATCTTCCTCCTAATCGAACGGGAGGCGAGATGAAGCTGAGCTACCTCTGGAACGGCACGCCGGGCCACCCGATCCACCCGCCGCTCACGGACGCGACGATCGGCGCGTACACGTTCGCGACGATCGCGGCGGTGATGAGCAAGCTCGGCGTGGCGGAGGAGCAGTTCGCGCACGGCTGGTGGCTGGCGCTCGTCGTGGGCCTCGTCACGTCGGCCGCGACGTCGCTCACCGGCCTCGTCGACTGGGCGAAGATCTCGTCCGGCACGCCGATGAAGCGGACCGCGAACACGCACGCGCTGACGATGATCACGGCCACGGTGTTCTTCGCGCTCGCCGCGATCGTCGGCCACGACGGCTACGCCGACGACGCCGTCGAGACGGTCCCGTTCCTGCTCACGCTGATCGGGTTCGGACTTCTGACCGCCGGCGGGACGTTCGGCGGCTCCCTCACGTACGTGCACGGGATGCGCGTGCTCGAGCTTCCCGAGGAGCCGGCGCACAAGGCGCTCTCGCCGCTGCCGTCGGAGGAGGAGAAGAGGGCAGAGAACTAGCGCGCGGGGCGGGGCCTCGCGGCCCCGCCCCGGCGACTGGCTACTCCGCGAGGCCGAGCTGCCGCTCGAGCGCGCCCTTCGGCTGCGCGCCCACGGCCGCGGCGGCGGGCTCGCCGTTCTTGAAGAGGATCATCGTCGGGATCGACGAGACGCCGTAGCGCTGCGCGAGGCCCTGCTCCTCGTCGATGTTGACCTTCACGAGCTTGAGCTCGCCGGCGCGCTCCTCGGCGATCCGATCGAGCACCGGCGCGACCGCGTGGCAGGGGCCGCACCACTCCGCCCAGAAGTCGACGAGCACGGGGGTCTCGCTTTGGGTCACCTCCTGCTCGAAGGTCGACTCGGTCACTGCAGTTGCCATTCGGTGCGTCCTTTCGTCAGGTGGTGCGGGGGTACCCGCGGATGGTTCGGTGGAAACGACACCGAAGAGAACGAAGGAGCGCCCGAGGGTGTTCCCTACAATCGTCGTTCCCGTGTTCAAGCCGTTCCCGGACAAGCCCGACCACCCCGCGCTCGAGCTCGAGATCCTCGATCTCTGGGAGCGCGAGCGCACGTTCGAGCGGCTGCGCGAGCAGAATCGCGGCGGTCCCAAATTCTCCTTCGTCGACGGCCCGGTGACGGCCAACCGGATGGTGCTGGGCGTCCACACGGCGTGGGGGCGGACGCTGAAGGACGTCTTCCAGCGCTACAAGGCGCTGCGCGGGTTCGACCAGCGCTACCAGAACGGCTTCGACTGTCAGGGCCTCTGGATCGAGGTCGGCGTCGAGCGGGAGCTGGGCCTCAACTCGAAGCGGGAGATCGAGGAGTACGGGCTCGCGGAGTTCGCGCGCCGCTGCCGCGAGGTCGTCGTCAAGTCGTCGCGCGCGCTGACGGAGGGGTCGGTGCGCCTCGGACAGTGGATGGACTGGGGGAACGACTACTTCACCTTCAGCGACACGAACATCGAGTACATCTGGCGCTTCCTGCGCCACGTGCACGAGAGGGGGTGGCTCTACCTCGGCCACCGCTCGACCGAGTGGTGCCCGCGCTGTGGCACCTCCATCTCCGCGCACGAGCTCGTCGGCTCGTACGTCGACCGCACCGACCCGTCGCTCTACGTCCGCTTCCCGCTCGTCGACCGGCCGGGCGAGGCGGTCGTCGTCTGGACGACGACGCCGTGGACGCTGCCGGCGAACGTGGCCGCCGCCGTGAACCCCGAGGCGGAGTACGGCAGGCGCGAGAACGGCGACTGGGTGGCCGTCGAGCGGTTCGCCGACGCGACGTTCGTCGAGCGCGCCCGCGGCGCCGACCTCGTCGGCTGGCGCTACGAGGGGCCGTTCGACGACCTCGCGCCGGGCGCGGGCGTCGAGCACCGCGTGATCCCGTGGGAGGACGTCTCGCTCGACGACGGCACCGGCATCGTCCACATCGCGCCCGGCTGCGGCTCCGAGGACTTCGAGCTCTCGAAGGTCCACGACCTGCCGGTGCTGACGCCGGTGGACGAGGCCGGGCGCTTCTACGACGACTACGGGTGGCTGCACGGCCTCGCGACCGCCGAGGCCGCCGACCCGATCGTCCGTCGCCTCGAGGAGAGCGGCCGCCTCGTCGAGGCCGGGCTGCACGAGCACCGCTACCCCGAGTGCTGGCGCTGCCACACGCCGCTCATCTTCCGGATCTCCGACGACTGGTTCATCTCCGTCGAAGACCTTCGCCAGCCGCTGCGGGACGCGAATGCCGAGGTCGAGTGGACACCGGAGTACATGGGCAAGCGCATGGACGACTGGCTCGTGAACATGGGCGACTGGAACATCTCCCGCCGCCGCTACTACGGCCTGCCGCTGCCGTTCTACCCCTGCGCGTGCGGCCACCTGAACGTGATCGGATCACGCGCAGAGCTCGAGGATCGCGCGACCGGCGGCCTCGACGGGCTCGAGGAGCTGCGGCGGCCCTGGATCGACGACGTCCCGATCCGGTGCGAGTCCTGCGGCGAGGACGTTCGCCGCATCCCCGAGGTCGGCGACGTCTGGCTCGACGCGGGCATCGTCCCCTTCTCGACGCTCGGCTGGGGGAACGACGAGTACGTCGAGGGCGGGTACGCGACCGGCGCTGCGCAGGGGCTGACGACGGCGGACCTCCCGGACCACTCCTACTGGGAGGAGTGGTTCCCAGCCGACTGGGTCTCGGAGATGCGCGAGCAGATCCGCCTCTGGTTCTACTCGCAGCTCTTCATGTCGGTCGCGCTGACGGGCCGCGCGCCGTTCAAGAAGGTCCTGAGCTACGAGAAGATGCTCGACGAGACCGGCCGCGAGATGCACAGCTCGTGGGGGAACACGATCGCCGCTCCGGACGCGTTCGAGCGGATGGGCGCGGACGTGATGCGCTGGCAGTTCTGCGCCCAGCCGCCCGACCGGAACCTCCTCTTCGGGTTCGGGCCGGCGCACGAGATCAAGCGCAAGCTGCTGACGCTCTGGAACTCGGTCAAGTTCCTCGTGGACTACGCGCGGATCGAGGGCTGGGAGCCCGAGTGGGGCGCGCTGCCGCC
>DATMJW010000150.1:0-2258 GCA_035553355.1 Gaiellaceae bacterium
GTCATCGCGTCGCCGACGCGGAGCACGGGTGGCGCGTCCACGAGGACGATGTCGGCATCTTCCCGCAGCTCGTCGAGGATCGACTCGAGCCGCTGTGTCGCGACGAACTCGCCCGGATCGGGTGGGATCGGGCCGGACGTGAGCACGCGGAGCGACCCGAGCTCGGCCGTCCGGCCGTTGCGCGTGTTCGCGCGGAGGGTGTCGAACGGAGCGACCATCGCGCCGCGGCGACGCTCCGCGCCGGTGATCGCGACGGGCGCGAGCGCCTCCTCGAGCGTCGCCGTCCCGAGCGCGACCTGCGTCACGCCGGGCACGCCGACGAGGTCGAAGAACCTGTCGAGGTACGGCCGGCGCAGGTCGAGGTCGACGAGGACGACGCGCTGCCCGGCCCGCGCGAGGGCGACGCCCAGGTTCGCGATCGTGGTCGACTTGCCCTCCTGCTCGACCGAGCTCGTGACCATGATCGAGCGGATCTCGCGGTCGAGGCGGACGAAGTCGAGGTTCGTGCGCAGCATCCGGAACGGCTCCGCATGCACGCCCGTGGGCTGCGCGAGCATCACGAGCCGGTCGTCGCGCTGCAGCTTCTTCGGCGGCTCCGGGATCCGCGCGAGGAACGGGAGGCGGAGCCGCGCCGCAATGTCCTCGGACGTGCGCACGCGCGTGTCGAGCGCCTCCCACAGGAACGCGAGGCCGAGCCCGAGGACGAGCCCGAGCGCGATCCCGAGGATCCCGTTCCGCACCGGCTTCGGCTGCACCTGCACCGCCTCCTCGGCGTCGCGCACCGGGAACGCGTTCGACGTCTGCAGCGCCTCGAGCGTCCGCAGCTGCTGCTGGCTCTGCACGAGGCTGCGGTAGAGCTCGCTGCGCGTGTCGCCGTCGGCGGCGAGTCGGTCGATCGTCTGCTCGAGGTCGAGGCGCGCGCGTGTGATCGCCTGCGTGTCGAGCTCGCGCCGGTACTCCGAGAATTCGTGCGCGTACGCCGTCGCGAGCTCCTGCGCCAGCGCGGGATCCTCGTGCGTCACGCGCAGCTCGAGCAGGTCGGCGTTCTGCTTCGCGGACGCCGTCGAGAGCGCGAGGAACTCCTCGGCGGTCATGTCGGCGCCCGCCTCCTCGATCACGCGGCGCGCCACGTCGGGCACGCGCGCGAGGTTCGCCTGCGTCTGCGCCACGCGGTCGGCCTGCAGGTTCCGCGCGAGGTCCGGCGTCCCGGTCAGCGCGGCGGCGAGGTTCTGGTTCGAGAGGAGCACCTCGGCGCTCGCCTCGTAGAGCTTCGTCTGGGTGAGGGAGAACGCGATCGCCGCGGCCGGCACGAGGACGAGCGCCTGGAGGATGATCCACTTCCTGCGCTTCGCGACGTTGAGATAGTCGCGAAGGGTCGTGCCCTGCTCCTCGGTGCCGTCGGCCGCCACGGCGCCTCCCTTTTTCGTCCTCTCCCTGGCCCCGTGTCGCGTCATCTGACGTGACGCGGGCTTCGCACCATGACGCACATGACGCCAAGTGTCAATACGCGGGCCGCTCGTAAGCTTTCGCGGCAGCGGCGCGGTAGTGGAGGTATGTCCGTGACTGCGCCTGCCGACGACCTGGCCCTCGTCCTGCGTCAGGGACGCGCAGCCCTCGGCGGCGGTGACGCGACGCGGTTCCCCCAGCCGCGGATGGCGGACCTGCTCGGGGTCTCGCTGCGCCAGTACCAGCGCTGGGAGAACGGCACGTCGCACCCGCCGGCACGGGAGCGCGACCGGATCCTCGGAATGCTGGAGAGGGCCGACCTCGTGCGCGGCCGCGAGCCGTCGTCGCTCCACGACGAGCTCGCGACGCTACGGGCGCAGGTGGACGCGCTCCGCGGCGAGGTCGCCGCGCTCCGCAGCCGGCTCGCCTGACGCGAGCGCTGCGGGCGGTGCGCCCGGAGGCGCACCGCCCGCTTTGCTCATCCCGTCAGGCGCGGGCGCCGGCCCGGCGGACGGCGAAGCCGCCACCGAGGAGCGCGAGCGCCAGCAGTGCGAGCACGTCGAGGCCCGCACCCGTGAACGGGAGCGTCTCGGCCGTGCCGACGGCGCCGAGCCCGGCGCGTGCCGGGGTCTGCGCGCCGAGGACGCCCGCGTTGCCGCGGGTGCCCGGCGAGGCGACCGGAGCCGCCCCACCCGTGACGGGCGGGCTGCCCGCGCCGGCGACGCCACCGGCCGGAGCGGCCGGAGCTGCCGGAGCGGCCGGGGCCGCCGGAGCGGCCGGAGCTGCCGGAGCGGCCGGGGCCGCCGGAGCGG
>DATMJW010000151.1:0-16097 GCA_035553355.1 Gaiellaceae bacterium
GTCGCCGTCCTGCCGCGCCTGGCGGCGCTGGTACGAGCGCCACATGAGCGAGTCCATGAAGTAGCTGAAGGGCAGGAAGAAGAGCAGCAGCATCACGGTCTGCGTCACCTTCTGCGCCGTCGTCAGGTCCTGCGCGCCGAGCAGGAACACCACGATCAGCATCAACGGGAAGAAGAGGAGCCCGCGCCTGAGCGTCCGCTTGAGCGACGGCGGCTCGATCGGACGCCGCCCCCGTGCCTGCTGCTCGGTCTTCCGCGCGCTCTTCTTCGGCGCGGCAGCGACCTGCTGGGCCTCCTCGGGATCGACCTCGCGGCCCTCGTCGTCGACGTAGACCTCTTCCCACTCGTGGCGGTACTGCTTCTCGCGGCGTCGCCGCTGCTTGCGCGTGGGCATGCGGCCAGTATGCCTCAGCGTTGCCGTGCGCCGGCCACGATCGTCCCCGCTACGACGAGGCCGCCGAGGTGGTACGCGAGGTAGCGCCAGTCGGGCGCGTCGAGGAGGGTGATGTCCGCGGCGTAGCCGGGCGCGAGCCGGCCGATGCGGTCGGATCGTCCGAGCACGTGCGCCGCATTGACCGTGCAGGCGGAGAGCGCCTCCGCCGGCGTCAGCTTCAGCTGCGTGGCCGCGAGCGAGCAGACGAGCGGGAGGCTCTCGCAGAACGCGCTCCCCGGGTTGAAGTCGGTTGCGAGCGCGATTGCGGCGCCCGCGTCGACGAGCGCGCGCGCCGGCGGCATCGGCCGCCCGACGAAGAGCGCGCTCGCAGGGAGCAGGACGCCGACGACGTCGCTCGCGGCGAGGGCGACGACTCCCCCGCCGCCCGTGGTCTCGAGGTGGTCGACGGAGCGCGCGCCGAGCTCGACCGCGAGCGGGATCGCGCCGGACTCCGTGAACTGGTCGCCGTGGAGCCGCAGCGCGAGGCCTGCGGCGCGCGCGGCCTCGAGGTAGCGCCGAGCCTGCGCGGCGTCGAAGGCGCCCTGTTCGAGAAAGACGTCCGCAGCTTCCGCGAGCTGCGCGGCGTCGGGGAGGACCTCGGCGAGCACGTAGTCGAGGTACGCGTCCGCGTCGCGGCGCTCGGGCGGGACCGCGTGCGCCCCGAGCCACGTCGGCACGCCGCCGGCGTCGCGGACCGCGCGGAGCGCCGCGAGCTCGGTATCACAATCGAGCCCATAGCCCGACTTGCCCTCCCACGTCGTCGTCCCCGCGCGGCGCATCCATCCGCTGTGGCGCGCGACCGCCTCCCGCAGTCGCTCCTCGCCCGCCTCGCGGGTCGCCCGCACCGTCGAGAGGATCCCACCGCCCGCCGCGTGCAGCTCCTCGTAGCTCGCGCCGCCCGCGCGCAGCGCGAACTCCTCGACGCGGTCGCCGCCGAACGCGGGGTGCGTGTGACAGTCGACGAGCCCCGGAATCGCGCAGAGGCCGCGGCCGTCGAGCTCCTCGACGTCGCCGTCGACGGGCCCGAGGTCGCGCATGCGGCCGACGCCCTCGATGCGGTCGCCGTCGCAGAGGACGTACGCATCCTCGAGGACGTCGACGGTGCCGAGGCGGCTCCCGCGCAGCGGTGCGTCTCGCCCTGCGGGCGACGCGAGCTGCGCGAGGTCGCGGATCAGCAGCCGGGGCGACGCCACGCGCGTCAGCGGGCGCTGGGCAGGTCGAGACCGTGCTCGGCCGCAGCCGCGAGTGCCTCGTCGTACCCCGCGTCGGCGTGCCGCATCACGCCGGTCCCCGGGTCCGCTGCGAGGACGCGCTCGAGCCGCTCCGCCGCCTCGTCGGTGCCGTCGGCCACGACCACCATCCCCGCGTGGATCGAGTTCCCGATCCCGACACCGCCGCCGTGGTGGACGCTGACCCACGTCGCGCCCGCCGCGGTGTTGAGGAGCGCGTTCAGGATCGGCCAGTCGGCGATGGCGTCGGAGCCGTCGCGCATCGCCTCCGTCTCGCGGTAGGGCGATGCCACCGAGCCGGCGTCGAGGTGGTCGCGCCCGATCACCACGGGGGCCGACACCGCGCCCGAACGGACGAGCTCGTTGATCGCGAGGCCCGCGCGCGCTCGGTCGCCGTAGCCGAGCCAGCAGATCCGCGCCGGGAGCCCCTGGAAGGCGACCCGCTCGGGCGCCAGCCGAAGCCACCGCTGGAGCAGGACGTCGTCGGGGAACAGCCGCCGCAGTTCCTCGTCGATCGCAGCGATGTCGGCCGGGTCTCCCGAGAGCGCTGCCCATCTGAACGGGCCGACGCCGCGGCAGAAGAGAGGCCGGATATAGGCCGGGACGAAGCCCGGGTATGTGAACGCGTCGGTTACTCCTGCCTCATACGCCTCCCCTCGGAGGTTGTTGCCGTAGTCGAAGACGTAGCTGCCGCTGCGGACGTAGGCGAGGAGCGCCTCGACGTGGGCCGAGATCGACTCGTGCGCACGCAGCAGGTACTCCTCGGGCTGCGAAGCGCGCAACGAAGCCGCTTCTGCGACGGAGAGCCCTGCCGGAACGTATCCCGTGAGTGGGTCGTGCGCCGCCGTCTGGTCGGTGACGAGGTCGAAGAATTCACCCTTTCGTTGCAGTTCCGGCACGACTTCGGCTGCGTTCCCGAGGACGGCGACCGAGAGCGCGCGTCCTTCGGCTGCGGCGGCACGGACGCGGGCGACGCCGTCGGCGAGCGAGTCGGCGACCTCGTCGAGGTAGCGCGTCTCGAGCCGCCGCTCGATCCGGACGGGGTCGACCTCGATGCAGAGGATCGCTGCCCCGGCGAGGGTCGCCGCGAGCGGCTGCGCGCCGCCCATTCCGCCGAGTCCGGCCGTGAGGATCGTGCGGCCGCTGAGGTCGGCAGTGCCGAAGTGCTTCTCGCCGGCCGCCGCGAACGTCTGGTACGTCCCCTGCAGGATCCCCTGCGTGCCGATGTAGATCCAGCTGCCGGCCGTCATCTGGCCGAACATCGTCAGCCCCTCCGCCTCGAGGCGGCGGAACTCGTCCCAGCTCGCCCAGCGGGGGACGAGCAGCGAGTTCGCGATGAGGACGCGCGGCGCGCCCGGATGCGTCCGGAACACCCCGACGGGCTTGCCGCTCTGGACGAGGAGCGTCTCGTCGACACCGAGGCGGAGGAGCGTGCGGACGATGTCGCGGAGCGCCTCGTGCGAACGGGCGGCGCGGCCGGAGCCGCCGTAGACGACGAGCTCCTCCGGCCGTTCCGCCACCTCGGGATCGAGGTTGTTGAGGAGCATCCGCAACGGCGCCTCCGTCTGCCACGAACGGGCGTGCAGCGCCGTCCCCCGCGGTGAGCGCACGCGGCGGAGGTCCCCGACGAGCTCCTCGACGAGGCTCTCCGTCGAGGCGACGCTCACGCGAGCTCCCCGATCTCTGCTTCGGCGGCACGGAGGATCGTCCCGTCGGCGACGGCCGCGGCAACGCGCTCGATGTCCGCGGCGAGCGGCCTGTCGTCGCGCAGCCGCTCCGAGAGCGCGCGCACCGCGTCGTGGGTGGCGCGGACGCCCGGCCCCGGCTCGAGCGGCGCGAGGAACTCGACGCCCTGCGCCCCGGCGATCAGCTCGATCGCAACGGCGCGCTCGGCGTTCGCGAGCACCTGCATCGCCTTCAGCCCGGCGGCGTTCCCCATCGAGACGTGATCCTCCTGACCTGCGCTCGTCGGGATCGAGTCGACGCTCGCGGGGTGGCACAGCGCCTTGTTCTCGGAGACGAGCGAGGCCGCGACGTACTGCGCGATCATCATGCCGCTGTTCAGGCCGCCCTCGACGGTCAGGAACGGGGGCAGCCCCTCGGACAACGACGGATTCACGAGCCGCTCGACCCGCCGCTCCGAGATGTTCGCGAGCTCGGCGACGGCCATCGCGAGCGTGTCGAGCGCGAAGGCGAGCGGCTGCCCGTGGAAGTTGCCGTTCGAGACGACGATGCCCTCGTCGACGAGGACGAGAGGGTTGTCGGTGGCAGCGTTCAGCTCGACGCTCACCGTCCGTTCGGCGTAGTCGAGGAGATCACGTGACGCGCCGTGCACCTGCGGCGCGCAGCGAAGCGAGTACGCGTCCTGCACCTTGTCGCACCACCGGTGCGCCTCGACGATTGCCGATCCTTCGAGCAACCGCCGGAGGTTGGCCGCCGCCGCGCGCTGCCCCGGCAGCGGGCGCGCCTCGTGGATCGCCGGGTGGAAGCTCGTGGGCGACCCTTGCAGCGCCTCGAGCGAGAGGGCGCACGCGAGATCCGCCGTCCGCGCGAGCCGCCACGCGCGCACGAGTACGAGCGCGGCCATCGCGGCCATGAACTGGGTGCCGTTGATGAGCGAGAGGCCCTCCTTCGCGCGGAGCCGGATCGGCTCCAGCCCGACGGCCTCGAGCGCGTCGCGGCCCGGCAGGAGCGTCCCGTCGACCCAGGCCTCGCCCTCGCCGACGAGCGGGAGCGCGAGGTGCGCGAGCGGCGCCAGGTCGCCGCTCGCGCCCACGGACCCGCGCGAGGGGACGTGCGGCAGGACGCCGCGGTTGAGGAGCTCCACGAGGAGGTCGACCGTCTCGACGCGCGCGCCCGAGTACCCCTTGGCTAGGGCGTTCGCGCGCAGGAGCATCGCCGCGCGGACGACCTCGGGCGGGTACGGCTCGCCGACGCCGCAGGCGTGGCTTCGGAGCAGGCGGAGCTGCAGCTCCTCGACGTGCTCGTCCGGGATCGAGCGCGAGACGAAGCGGCCGAAGCCGGTGTTGACGCCGTAGGTGTGGTTGCCGGCGGCGACGCGCTCGACGAGCTCGCGCGCCGCCTCCATCTTCACCCGCGCGTCGTCCGCGACGACCACGGGCGCGCGGCCGACGGCGACGTCCCAGACGTCCTCGACGCGGAGGTCCTCGCCCGTCAGCGCGCGACTCGCGATCACGGCGCCGAGTCTAGAGCCGCCGACGCGGCGGCCGTCAGAACGGCTTCGTCGTCATCAGGAAGAACGCAGCGGCGAGCAGGCCGACGTCGATCCAGCTGAGCATCCGGAGGCGGCGAAGCTGCGCGTCGATCAGGTCGTCGCCCGCACCTTCACGCGCAAGCGCGGTCAGCCGTTGCCCCGCCGGGACGATCAGCCCGAGGCCGAGCGCGAAGATCGCGACGAGCAGGACGAGCCCGGCCGTCGCCCAGCCGTCCTCCCGGAAGCTCCACGGGCCCTCGAGCACGAGAGCGATGCCCGCGGCGAGGACGAGGAGCGCCGCCGGGATGAAGAGCACCTTCGCGAGCTGGTCGTCGAACTCGCCGAAGCGGACGATCCAGGCGCGCTCGCGAGCGCGCGCGGCGAGCTCGAGCAGCGCGAGCGAGAGGAGCGCGGCACCGAACCAGGCGCCCGCCGCCAGGACGTGCACGAAGAGCACGAGCTCGTAGCGCGACACACCGCGAGCCTCTCAGAGGCTGCGGGGGAGCGCAACCACCTCACGACGCGCGCGCGCCGGCGCCGGCCCTGCCGACGCGCGCGACGCCGCGTCTCGCTCCGCGCGTCCGTCTACTCGTGCATCGGCGCCGGCGCGCCCGGCGTGTGGAGAAGGTTCTCGACGTCGCGCACGCCCTGGATCGATCGCGCCTGCGCCACGAGCTCCTCGATCAGCTCCGGCGACTCGACCTCGCCGCGGAGCTGGATGACGCCGTTCTGCGCGTTCACGTCGACCGTCCCCTTCGGGGCATCGGGGTCGCGGAAGAGCTCGGTCTCGACCTTCGCCTTGAGCGTCTGGTCGTTGTAGTCGGGGGCGCCGGCGCCCGAAGCGACGCCGCGCAGGCGGCCGATCGCGACCTTGCCACGGGCGCTGCGGAGGAACGCGAGCGCCGCGGCGATCGCGGCGAGCGGCAGCAACTTCTTCATCGGTGCTCCTTTCGTCGGTTCCCTGTGCGGTAGCCGACGCACGGCCGCGTCAAACCGCGTCGTCGAGGAGCCGCAGCTCGAGCACGTGCGACGGGTCGAAGCCGTCGATCCGGAGAGTCGCTCCCGCTGCCGCGACGGCTGCGCCGGCCGGCATCAGCCCGACGAGCTCCGACCCGAGCACCTGCGCGCCGCGCACGGCTGCCTCGCGATCGATTCGTGCGACGATCTCGTGCAGCGCCGCCGCCTCCCAGTCCTCGACGTTCATCGACACCTGGACGACACCCGCGCGCGGCAGGTCGAGGCCGAGGGCGCGGACGCCTGGGAAGCCGCCGCCGGTCTCGCGGACGACTGCCGCGACCTCGCGCGCGACCGCCAGCTCGCCGCGAAGGTTGACGTTGAACGCGATGAGCGGCCGCCGCGCCCCGACGATCACCCCTCCGGCCGTCGGATGGAGCCGGCCGGGACCGAAGTCGGGCGCGACCTCTCCCGCCGCGAGGCGCTGCGCCAGCTCCGCGGTGCCGCCGCGCCGGAAGAACGCAGGACCGCGCCCCGGTGCGAGCTCGCCGTAGAGGAAGACGGGGAGCTCGAGCTCCTCCCCCACCCGCTGCGCGAGCACGAGAGCGGCCGCCCGCGCCGCGTCCATCTCGTGCGGCCGGATCGGGACGATCGGGACGACGTCGGCGGCGCCGATACGGGGATGCGCCCCCTCGTGCCTGCGCAGGTCGATCCGGTCGCGCGCGCACGCGATCCCGGCGAGGAGCGTCTCCACGAGCGCGTCGGCCTCGCCGACGAGCGTGTACACGGAGCGGTGGTGGTCGGGGTCGACGTGGACGTCGAGGAGCCGCGCCGGCGAAGACAGCGCAGCGCGGAGCGCGTCGACCACGTCCGGGTCGCGGCCTTCCGAGACGTTCGGCACGGCCTCGAGGAGCACCGCCGTACAGTACGAGCCCATGTCGGCGCTCGTCCCGTTCCTGCGCGCGAGCGACGCGCGCGTCTCCGCCGCGTGGTGGGCGCGGCTCGGGTTCGAGGTCGAGTGGGAGCACCGCTTCGCGCCACACCTCCCGCTCTTCCTGTCGCTCCGTCGCGGCGGCGACCGCCTCTTCCTCTCGGAGCACGAGGGCGACGCGCCGCCGAGCGCGCTCGTCTATCTCTACGTCGACGACGCCGACGCGACCGCCGCCGCGTTCGGGACACACGCCGAGACAGCCGATTACGGGCTCCGCGAGACGGAGCTCACCGACCCGGCGGGCAACCGCGTGCGCGTCGGGTCGCCGCTCGCGTGACGGTCCGCAAGAGCCTCTACCGGTCGCTGCCCTCCCTCCAGCGCGACACCGCCGTCTGCCGCGCGTGCGTGGAGGCCGGTTACCCGCTCGAGTCGTGGCCGGTGCGCGCACCGTTCGCGCACCAGCGGGCGTACCTCTTCGGTCAGGCGCCGGGGATCGTCGAGGGCGAGGAGCGGCGGCCGTGGCGCGGCCGCGCGGGGGCGACGCTCCGCCGCTGGCTCCGGCTCGACGAGGAGGCCTTCTACGCGACCTTCTACTGCGCGTCGGTCACGCGCTGCTACCCCGGGCGGCCCGCCTCCGGCCGCGGCGACCGAACGCCGACGCCGCGCGAGCAGCAGCTGTGCGAGTTCTGGCGCGACTGGGAGCTCCAGCTCCTCCGCCCCCAGCTGATCGTGACGGTCGGCGGCCTCGCGCTCCGTCGCATGCTGGGGGTGCCGCGGCTCACCGACGCGATCGGCAAGAGCTACACGCGCGACGGCGCGATCGTGATCCCGCTCCCGCACCCGTCGGGCGCGAGCGGGTGGCTGAACGAGGAGGTGAACCGCGCGCGGCTCGGGAAGGCGCTCGTGCACGTGCGGCGCGAGCTCCACCGCCTCGCCGACGGCTAGATTCAGGCGGTGAGCGAGCAGCACGTCCCGTACCGGAAGACCTTCGTGCGGCTGCTCGGGTTCCTGCGCCCGTACCGCACGTCGCTCATCGTCTCCACCGTCCTCGCGATCCTGTCGCAGGGCGGCGCGATCGCGATCCTGGTCCTCACGGGCGCGGTGATCGACGAGCTCCGCGGCGAGGGCTCGCGCGACCGGCTCGAGCTCCTGATCGGCGCGATCGTCGTCGTGGGAGTCGTGAAGGCGGCGCTGATGGTCGGCCGCCGCTTCATCTCCGGGCGGCAGGCCCTCGGGGTCGAGTACGACCTTCGCGACGGGCTCTACGCGCACCTCGTGCGGCTGTCGTTCGGCTTCTACGACCGGCACCAGACCGGCCAGCTGATGTCGCGCGCGACGGTCGACCTGCAGTCCGTGCGCTTCTTCCTCGGCTACGGCCTCATCTTCTTCGCGCAGCACGTGGTGACGATCGTGTCCGTGACGGTCGTGCTCTTCGTCTACGAGTGGCGGCTCGCGCTCGTCGCGCTCGCGATCACGCCGCTGATCGTCGGCGTCGCCTACCGCTACAGCCACGTCTCGCACCCGGTGCTGCGCGACGTGCAGCAGAAGCTCGCGGACGTCGCGACCGTCGCCGAGGAGTCGATCGTCGGCGTGCACGTGGTGAAGTCGTTCGCGCAGGAGGAGCGCCGCCAGCGTGACTTCGAGCAGGCGACCGAGTCGGTGTTCGGCGAGAGCATCCGCGCGAACCGCCAGCGGGCGCTCTACGTCCCGCTCCTGACCTTCCTGCCGATGCTCGCGCAGGCCGCGGTGCTGCTCGCCGCCGGCCGGATGGTGGTGAACGGGACGCTCTCGCTCGGCGACTTCTTCGCGTTCAACCTCCTGCTCGCGATGCTCGTCATGCCGCTGCGGATGCTCGGCATGTGGATCGGGCAGGCGCAGCGGGCGACGGCCTCGGGCGAGCGGATCTTCGAGGTGCTCGACGAGCCGGAGGGAATCGCGGACCGCCCGGCGGCGCGCGACCTGCCGCCGGGGCCGGGCGCGATCCGCTTCGAGGGCGTCACGTTCGCGTACGACCCGGGGCGGCCGGTGCTCGAGGACATCGACCTCGACATCGCGCCCGGCCGCACCGTCGCCCTCATCGGCCACACCGGCTCCGGGAAGACGACGCTCGCGTCGCTCGTGCCGCGCTTCTACGACGCGACGGAGGGGCGCGTCCTCGTGGACGGGGTCGACGTCCGCGACGTCACCCGGCGGTCGCTCCGCCGGGAGATCGGCGTCATCTCGCAAGACCCGTTCCTCTTCTCCGCCTCCGTCCGCGACAACATCGCGTTCGGGCTCGTGGGCGCGCCGCAGGAGGCGGTCGAGCGCGCGGCACGCGCGGCGCAGGCGCACGCGTTCATCGAGGAGCTCCCGCAGGGCTACGACACGGTCATCGGCGAGCGCGGGATCACGCTCTCCGGCGGCCAGCGACAGCGTCTCGCGATCGCCCGCGCGCTCCTGATCGACCCGCGCATCCTCATCCTCGACGACGCGACGGCGTCCGTCGACGCGACGACGGAAGCCTTGATCCGTGAGGGCCTCCGTGAGGCGATGCGCGGCCGAACGACGCTGATCATCGCGCACCGGCTCTCGACGATCGCACTCGCCGACGAGGTCGTCGTGCTCGAGCACGGGAGGATCGCCGCGCGCGGAACGCAGGACGAGCTGCTCGAGACGAGCACCGTCTTCCGCGAGATCCACGAGCACGGGCTCCTGCAGGGGCTCCTCAAGGAGACCGCGTGAAGGTCTGGCAGGCCGGCTCCCACCTGATGGACGAACGCGGTGCCCAGGTCGCCGACTGGTCGTGGCGGCGCACGCGCCGCCGGCTCGGGCTGCTCGCGCGGATGGCGATCCCCTACCGCCGCCGCACCGCGGTCGCGCTCGTGACGCTGCTCGGCTTCACGCTCGTCGGCCTCGCGCCGCCGTACCTCGCGAAGCTCGCCGTCGACGAGGGCATCGCGCAGGAGGATCTCGGCCGCCTCACCGTCGTCGTCGGGCTCTTCCTCGTCGCCGGGCTCCTGACGCTCGCGTTCTCGGGCGCGCAGACGTACGCGACCGGGTGGACCGGAGAGCGGATCCTGGCCGACCTCCGCAACCGCCTCTTCCGTCACCTGCAGCGGCTCTCGCTCGGGTACTACGAGCGGAACCGCACCGGCGCGGTGATCAGCCGCATCACGAACGACGTCGAGGCGCTCGACCAGCTCGTCACTGACGGCGTCACGAGCCTCGTGCAGAACTCGCTCCTCCTCGTCGGCACCGCCGTCGTGATGTTCGTCCTCGACTGGCGCCTCGCGCTCGCGACGCTCGTGGTGCTGCCGCTGATGGCGCTCGCGACCGCCTGGTTCCGCGTCCGCTCGAACCGGGCGTACCGCCGGGTGCGCGAGCGGCTCGGCCTCGTGACGGCGACGCTCGCCGAGGACATCTCGGGGATGCGGGTCGTGCAGTCGTTCACGCGCGAGCCGGAGAACCAGCGGAGCTTCCGCGGGATCAACGACCGCTACCGCGAGGCGAACTACGAGACCGTCGTCCTGAACGGCCTCTACTTCCCCGCCGTCGACCTGCTCTCGTCGGTCGCGACCGCGATCGTGCTCGGCTACGGCGGCTGGCGTGTCCTCGACGGCGAGCTCACGATCGGCACGCTGCTCGCCTTCACGCTCTATCTCTCGAACTTCTTCGACCCGGTGCAGCAGCTCTCGCAGCTCTACAACACGTTCCTGTCGGCGATCGCGGCGCTCGACAAGATCATCGACGTCCTCGACGAGACACCGGACGTCGAGGACGCGCCGGACGCGTACCCGCTGCCGCGCGTGGAGGGACACGTCCGCTTCGAACGCGTCCGCTTCGGCTACGCGCCGCACTTGCCGGAGGTACTGCACGGGCTCGACCTCGACGTGCCGGCGGGGACGACGGTCGCGCTCGTCGGCCACACCGGCGCCGGGAAATCGACGATCGCGAAGCTGATCGCGCGGTTCTACGACCCGCGCGAGGGACGGATCACGATCGACGGACACGACCTGCGCGACGTGACGCAGGAGTCGCTGCGCCGCCAGCTCGGCATCGTCCCGCAGGAGGGATTCCTTTTCGCCGGAACCGTGGCCGAGAACATCGCCTTCGGGAACCCCGGCGCGCGGCCGGAGGAGGTCGCGGCGGCCGCGGAGGCGGTCGGTGCGCACCCGTGGATCCTCGAGCTCGAGCGTGGGTACGAGACGCAGCTCGGCGAGCGCGGCTTCAGGCTCTCGCTCGGCCAGCGCCAGCTCGTCGCGTTCGCGCGGGCGCTCCTCGCCGACCCACGCATCCTCATCCTCGACGAGGCGACGTCGTCCGTCGACATCGGGACGGAGCGGCAGATCGAGCGCGCGCTCCGCCGCCTCCTCCACGGCCGAACCGCGTTCGTGATCGCGCACCGGCTCTCGACGATCCGGGACGCCGATCTGATCGTCGTGCTCGAGCACGGCCGGGTGGTCGAGCAGGGCACGCACGAGGAGCTGCTCGCCCGCCGCGGGCTCTACACGCGGCTCTACGGCGACTGGGCGGCCGAAGTCGCCTGACGGGCACGCGGTAGGCTCCGCGCGTGACCGTCGGCGGCGTCCTCTCCGAGGCATTCGACCTCTACAAGCGCTTCTTCACGCGGTTCTTCCTGACGGCGGCCGCCGTCTTCGTCGTGCTCAACCTCTTCTCCGCGATCGCGGAGGACGTGCAGACGGACACGAACGGCGCCGTCGCCGCGTTCTGGTCGCTCGCCGCGGTGGTGGTGCTCCTCGTCGGGTCGCTCTGGCTGCAGGGTGCGCTCACCGCGACCGTCGCCGACGTCCGCGACGGACGCGCGGACGACGACATCGGCGTCACGTTCCAGCGCGTGCGCCCGTACCTCGGCACCCTCTTCGTCGCGGGAATCCTCGCCGGGGTCGGGATCGCGCTCGGGCTCCTGGCGCTCGTCGTCCCGGGGCTCTTCCTGCTGACGCGCTGGATCGTCGTCACACCGGTCGTCGTCCTCGAGGAGAAGCGTGCGACCGACGCGCTGCGCAGGTCGTGGGAGCTCGTCCGTGGGCACGGCCTGCGCGCGTTCGGCGTGATCCTCGTCACGCTCCTCGTGTCGGCGTTCGCGCAGGCGATCTTCGTCGGGATCTTCTCCTTCCTCCCCGCGTTCCTCCAGAACTGGATCGGCGGCCTCGTCGCGAACAGCCTCACGGCGCCGTTCCTCGCGCTCTCGTGGACGCTCCTCTACTTCCACCTCCGCGGCGACTCGGCGGAGGTGGCGGCGGCATGAGCGAGACGAGCACCGAAGGGCTCGACCCCGAGACCCAGGAGCGGATCGAGGAGCCGGTCGCGCAGGAAGCGGTCCGCGAGGCACGCCTCACGCCGGCGCAGGCGGTCGAGGCGATGCGGATCAAGCTCCCCGTCCGCGGGAACCGCAAGCTGCGGCGGCTGATGGATCGCGTCAACGAGGACCGCCAGCTCAAGGGCTGGTGGCACGTCGCGAACGTCAACGCCGTCGTGCGGATGGAGATCAACGACCACTCCTGGGTGCACATCCAGATCGTCGCGAACATCGCGCTGAAGATCCTGCGGCAGCTCTTCAAGCACGGCGTCGAGCCGTCCGCCGTCCGCGACTACGGGATGACGCGCGACGACGCCGAGGTGATCGTGACGCTCTCGGCCCTCCTCCACTGCGTGGGGATGTCGGTCCACCGGCACGGGCACGAGGACTTCTCGCTCTTCCTCGCGGAGCCGAAGATGCGCCAGCTCCTCGAGGGGATCTACGACGAGCCGGAGCTGACCGTCGTCATCTCGGAGGTGCTCCAGGCGATCACGAGCCATCGTGCGGACGGCCAGCCGCTCGCGCTCGAGGCGGGCATCCTCCGCGTCGCCGACGCCCTCGACATGGCGGAAGGCCGCTCACGGATCCCCTTCGAGCACGGTCGCGTCTCGATGCACTCGCTCTCCGCTGCGGCGATCGACGAAGTCGCGATCGCCGACGGCGACACCCGGCCGGTCAAGATCGAGATCACGATGAACAACTCGTCCGGGCTCTTCCAGGTCGACGGGCTCCTGAAGGCGAAGCTCCGCGGGTCCGGGCTCGAGCCGTACGTGGAGGTCCTCGCCCACATCGACACCGAGGCCGAGAAGCGCCTCGTGCCGGTCTACAGGCTCGAGACCTAGGCGCTAAAATGCCTCCCGCGCGTTGCGGGATCGTCTAATGGTAGGACGCCTGACTCTGGATCAGGTAGTCTAGGTTCGAGTCCTAGTCCCGCAGCTTGAAGGCCCGCATTTGCGGGCCTTTTTGATTGCTCCGGCCGAGCGGTGTCAACATGAGTCGTTGACACGAGTATTGTGACGTGCATTACTTGGAGGAATCGGATTGGTGGGTCTCTCCCCGAGGCTGCGGCCATCCGAGACCAAGCCGATGACGGGGGCCGAAAGGCTCCCGTCGTCGTTCCGGGGCCGAGCGCCCCACCCGTCGGGGCGTTTACAACACTGACGTCGCGTGATACCTCTGCGGCATGGGGTTGCTCCGCCGCTCCGCGCACGCACCGCTCGACGAGGCCGCTGCCTACGCGCGCTGCCACGGGACGCGCAGCACCGACGTCCGCATCGTCAAGCTGCCGCCGCGCCGGCGACGCTACGACGACGTGCTCGCGACGGGCGAGGAGCTGCGGCGGCTGTTCGAGGAGCGGCTGGCCGCCCGCGAGCCCGACGAGCCTGCGGGCTAGGCGCGCGGGAGCGAGTCCATTCGCCGGATCCACGTCTCGAGCCGGTCGTAGCGGCCGTCGAGCCGCAGGTGCTCGCGCAGGATCTGGTGGAACCGCTCCTCGTCGCCCTCGTCCCACAGCAGGGCGTACTTCAGGAACGGAAACGCCGTCACATCCGCGAGCGTCAGCTGGCCGAAGAGGAAGTCGCGGCCGGCCAAAAGACCGTCGAAGAGCGGTAGCGACGACTCCATCCGGCGGCCGAGCTCGGCGATGCGCTCGAGGTTCGGCTCCGGCTTCAGCTCCTCGGCCGCAAGGAGGTTCGGCGCCCGCTTCCAGAGGCGGTTGAACCAGTCGCAGAAGATCCGGACCTCGGCGCGCGCCGCGGGGTCGCGAGGGAGGAGCGACGGCTCAGGAAACCGCTCCTCGAGGTACTCGAGGATGACCGGGGAGTCGGTGAGGACGCGGCCGTCGTGCTCGAGCACCGGCACGAGCTCCTGCCCGCTGACTGCGACGATCTGCGTGCGGTCGGTCGCGTCGTGATCGACCCACTCCACGGCGATCCCCTTGTGCGCCGCCGCCAGCGCGACGCGCTCGACGTTCGTCGAGAAGGGGATCCGGTGGACGCGCACGCGCTGAAACTACCTGCGTGCGTCAGCTACACTGGCGCCCGCCACGGCCCATTCGTCTAGTGGCCTAGGACACCGCCCTCTCACGGCGGCGGCACGGGTTCGAATCCCGTATGGGCCTTTAGCGCGTTCTCCACGAATCCGGAACCCCAGCGGAGATCGCGCACGGCCTCCATCGCCTTCGACTTGTTGAGCGCTCGGAGGTAGTGCTGGGTCGTGTCGATGCGCGAGTGGTTCATCAGCGCCTGCAACGATTCGAGCGCGCCGGGATGGCTCTCCAAGAACGCGACAGCGAACGCCCGGCGGAGCGCGTGCACCGTCGAGATGACGCCTACACGCTTCGCAACGAGGACGACCGTGTCCCAGATGACGCGGTCGTCGCGCTCGGCCCGCCGGACGGTCGCCGCCCGGCGACTTGGGATGACGTAGTCGTTCGGCCGCGTCGCGACCTCGCCTGACTCGACTGCAGCGCCGAGTATCGCCCACAGGTCATACGGAATCGGCATCTCTGAGATCTTCCGGCCCTTCTCCTGGACACGCAGCGTGCCCGCTTCGAGATCGACGTCCTTCCACCGCAGCCGACTCGCCGCCGCGCGCCGGATCCCCGTGTACGCCAGCACAGACAGGCACAGGAACTCCTGCCACCCCGTCGTTCCAGCAAGCATCCGCTCGACCTCGGCGTTCGTCAGCGTGACGACCTCCACATCCTCCGGTCGCTGCCGGCGCGGGCGCGGGATGCGACTCATCGGGTTCTCGTCAACCTCGTGCTCTTGGTACAGCCACTTGAAGAGGCCGTTGAGTGTGCTGTGAATCGAGCCGACCGTTGAAGGTGCGTGCTCAGCCCAGCGGTCGAGAAACGCGCGACAGTCGTTCGTTGTCACCTCCCGAACAGTTGGATCCGGCTTCGTCCGTTCCAGCTGGTCGATGAACTTGTTGAGGTAGCGCGAGTAACTGTCACGCGTGCTCCGCGCGCGGCCAGCCCGCGCCAGCTCGCCCATCCACAGATCGACGGCGCGGGCGAGCCTCACGCGAACTGCTCCGACTCATAGAAATCGTCTCGCGCTTGCTCCTCCATCTCCCACAGCTCGCGCGGCGTATACGGCTTCCATTCAGCGCTGAGCACGACGCGGCCCTGCGTCTTCGTGCGGTCAAGCGTGTACGGGAGCCTCAGGTAGCTCGCTTCAACCTGCCGCTGCACCTCGACGCCGTAGCCAAGAAGTTTCCGGGCTGCCTCGCTTGCCGTGAGACCCTCGACGGCGGCGATCCGATCTATCTCGCGCGACAGCGCCTCATCGACGCGAATGTTGAGGACGTCCGTAAGCCCCTGCTTTTTGTCTGTCATACCTAGAGACTCGCGTATGTGTGACGAAAAGTCAAGCGTCCGTGTGACGGGGCGTATCCGCGCACCGGCCAGCCGCGTCCCGCTACGATTCGTGTGTGCCGCGGGCCGGTACCACGCGCGAGGACGCTTGCCGCAAGCGCGGCGTCACCGCGCTTGCCGTTGCTCTGCTCGCACTGACGCTGATGTTGTTCGGCGCCATTCATGACGCTGAACATGGACTCCACGATGCCGGCGTAGCGTGCATCGCCGTAGGCGCCGTCGCAGCGGTCTGGCTCAGCCGAAGAGTCGTTGCGCCGCCGGCGCCGATCGTGACGGGCACGCAGGCTTTCGCTTCGGTGACGCTTGTTCCACGGACGTCGATCCGCTCCGTGAGACGCCAGGTACCGCTTCGACTGTGAGTCGGCGAGCTTTCTGCTCGCCGCCCTCAGCCGAAGGAGGTACCCGTTGTTCTTCTCCATCCGATCACGTCGACGCCTGCGCCCACTTGCGATTCTCGCTGCGGCCGCTGCTGCGATCGCAGCCGTAGGTGCTGCTTTTGTTGCCGCGCTCGGCGGATCCGGCGATCGGACTACCGATCCACGCGGCGCTGCTACGACGCTCCGCGCGGTGGCTCCGCCGACGGATCCAGGAGCACTGCATGTTCACGGGCTCGGCTACGACTCCCGCCGCGAAGTCCTCTACGTCGCGACGCATAACGGGCT
>DATMJW010000152.1:0-12941 GCA_035553355.1 Gaiellaceae bacterium
CGCGCGCTGCACGGTCGAAGAGGGGTATCGCGCCGAGGAGGATGCGCTCGCGGACCTCCTCCCGGGGCCGCAGGCGCAGGCCTCGATCTACGCCTTCGACCTCGTCGAGCGCCGCGCGAAGAAGGGTGTCGGGATCCCGCAGGTGGAGCCGCGCCGGATCGAGAAGGTCGGGATCGTCGGCGGCGGCTTGATGGCGCGCCAGCTCGCGACGCTCTTCCTGAAGCGGCTCGAGGTGCCGGTCGTGCTGCGCGACCTCGAGAGGTCGATCGTCGACGAGGCGGTCGCCGAGGTCGCCGCGGGACAGCGCAAGCCGCACCTCGCGCGGCTCGTCTCGGGCTCGACCGACGACGCGGTCTTCGCCGGCTGCGACCTCGTCCTCGAGGCGGTGTACGAGGAGCTGAGCGTGAAGCGGGAGGTGATCGCGGAGGTGCGCCGCGTCGCACCCACCGCGATCGTGGCCACGAACACCTCCTCGCTCTCGGTCGCCGCGATGGGAGCGGACGTCGGGCTCCACTTCTTCAATCCCGTCGCGGTGCTGCCGCTCGTCGAGATCGTCGCGACGCCTTCGACCGACCCCGTGACGCTCGCGACGGCATGGGACGTCGTCAAGCGACTGCGCAAGCGCGGCGTCCTCGTCCACGACGCGCCTGCGTTCGTCGTCAACCGCGTGCTGACGCGGATGACGACGGTGCTGATGGACGCGCTCGAGAACGGCAACACCGTCGAGGAGACCGACGAGGCGATCCTCCGGCTCGGGTTGCCGATGGCGCCGTCCGTCCTCCTGCAGATGGTCGGCCCGCGCGTCGCGAACCACGTGCTCCACACCCTGCACGAGGCGTATCCCGACCGGTTCCCGCTCTCCCCGACGCTCGACAACTTCGCCGCGGGGATCGAGGAGATCGTCGTCCGCGGTGGCGGCCGCCGCAGCGTCGACGAGATCCAGGAAGCGGCGCTCGAAGCCGTCGCGGACGAGATCCGGCACCTCCTCGACGAGGGCGTGGTCGCGGACGCAGCGGACGTCGACACCTGCCTGATCCTCGGCGCGGGGTACCCGTTCTTCCTCGGCGGCATCACGAAGCACCTCGACGACCGCGGGATCTCCGAGCGCGTGACCGGGTCGCGCTTCGACGCGGCTGCCGCCGCGACGGCCGCATAGAAGCGTACGTTTCGGCGGAATCGGGTATGCTCCTGGCAGCGCCGTTCGTCATCTGAGCAGCCGACGACCGCGCTATCCCTTAGGAGAAGAGCAGCGCCGACGACCGCGCTGCGCACATGTCAGAAGCGACACTCAACCCGACACAGATGTCGGATGCGGCAGACGGCCTCGCGGCCGACGCCATCCGCGCAGAGGCCTGGGCAGGCGAGCCCTTCCTCCACCCCGACGAGAGCGCCGCGGAGGCGCTCGCGCCGGGCACCGCGCGCCGCGCGGCCCTCGACGAGGCGCTCGCGGAGATCGAAGCCGGCCGGCGCACGCCCTCATCGCGCTGGAAGGTGCGTTTCGGCCTCATGCTCGGCCTCGAGCGCGTGCTCTCGTCGAAGCCGCCGGCGACGGCTGCGGGCACCGAGCTCCGCAAGCACCAGATCGACGCGCTCGCCGGGATGCTCACCGAGCTGATCGCTGCGAACCAGCGCGAGGCGGAGGACGAGGAGAACGGGAACGGGCACGCCGTCGCGGACGTCGACGCGGAGGCCGACGAGCTCGACGTCGACGACGATCTCGGGCTCGAGCTCGGCGAGGCGATCGCGGCCGAAGACGAGGACGACGAGGAGCCCGCGTTCGCCGGCGAGGATCCCGGCGCGAGCCGGCGGTACCGGTTCAGGCACCCGACGGCGTCGGGCAAGACGATCGCCGCTGCGGGATTCGTCGAGTCCGCCCGCAGCCTCGGGATCCTGATCCTCACGCACCGCCGCCTGCTCGTCTCGCAGTTCCAGCGCGACCTGACAACGGAGGGCTACGGCGACCGCTTCACCGACGCGATCGAGAAGGGGAAGGAGCCGCTGCGCCCCGACCCGATCACGATCCAGACGTACGCCTGGTTCGCACGGCACGTCGGGTCGCTCTCGCGCGACGCGTACCAGCTCGTGATCTGCGACGAGGCGCACACGGCGCTCGGCGAGAAGACGAGCGCGGCGATCCGCAGCTTCCCGGAGCCGCTCTACATCGGCATGACCGCGACCGAGCAGCTGATCGCGAAGCAGGTGTCGGACGTCTTCCCTGCGTCGGTGGACGACCTCCCGCTCGCCGATGCCGCTCGGCGCGGGCTGATCGCACCGCTCCGGTGCCTCCGCGTCCCGCCGGCGGCGGCGATCAACTCGGTTCCGATCGTCGGCGGCGACTTCGAGGAGCGCGCGCTCGCCGCGGCGCTCGACCACCAGGCGCTGAACCAGGCGGCGGCGAGCCTCTATCGCACCCGCTTCGACTCGACGCCGGGGATCGTCTACGCCGCCGGCGTCCAGCACGCCTACAACCTCGCGCAGGAGTTCCGTGCGGCCGGCCTCAAGGCCGAGGCGGTTTCCGGGAAGACGCCGCCCGTGAAGCTCGCGGAGACCCTCGCGGCCTACGAGCGCGGCGAGATCAACGTGCTGATCAACGCGATGCTGCTCGCCGAGGGCTGGAACTCGCCGCGGGCGACCGTCTGCATGCACCTCGCGCCGACCGCGTCGAAGCGCGTCTACCAGCAGCGGATCGGCCGCATCATGCGCACGCATCCGCGCAAGGAGGCCGGCATCGTCGTCGACTTCGTCGCGAAGTCGTCGACGCACCACGACCGCGTCGTCTCGCTCCACTCGCTGCTCGACGCGGACTTCTACCGGGAGGGTGCGCGCGTCACGCCCGCACCGCGCCGCCGCGTCCAGCGCCGCGCGCGCCGCAAGCTCTCGCCGGCGCCGTGGCTCGTCCCGGTCACGCCCGACGTCGCGCGCCGGCTCGCCGTGATCCAGCGCGAGTGGCAGCGCGTCGATCCGAAGTACCTCGACGAGGACGAGCAGCGCTACTGGGCGACGATCGCCGGCCGCCAGATCCGGTTCGACCAGCGCGCGGAGTTCGCGAAGAAGTTCACCGAGGCGCACGCGTCGAAGGCGGCGCTCGAGACGTTCCTCTCGATCTGCGCGGCCGAGAACGCGAACCGCCGGCTCCGGATGACCGCGCTCCAGGATCGCGTCTCGATGATCGTCGAGCGCGCCGACTTCGACGATCTCGTCACCCTCGTGACGCAGGCGCCCCCGTGGGAGAAGGACCGCGCGGCCGGCGTCCGGATCCTCCTCCGCGCGGTCGGCGAGGGCAAGGCGAACGCGCCCGACCAGATCCTGCAGCGCTGGACGTGGAAGCTCGCCCGCGCGACGCGGAAGGTGCAGGACCGCCGCGCGAGCGCGGAGTTCCCGGAGGCGAAGCGACTGCTCGGCGCCGTGGCGAACTCGCGCGGGCACCGGCACGAGGAGAACGTGGCGAAGCTCGTGCAGGTCGCGAAGGCGCTGCCGCTCGACGTCGGCGCGGCGCTCCTCGCCTCGGCCGACGGGTACACGCCGAGGGCGAACTCGATGCTCGAGCGCGCGCGCGAGGAGCTCGGCCTGACGACGGAGATCGCGAACGCGCTCGCCGACAACCTCCCCGCGCCGAAGGCGCCTGCGCGGAAGTCCCGCAGGCGCAAGCGCAAGAAGAAGGGCCCCGGCGAGGACGGGCAGAACGGCGTCTCGCCCGCGGACACAGACGGCAGCGGCGCGACGGAGACCGACCGAGCAGCCGGCCCTTCGAACGGGGACGGGCCTGCGCCCGCTGCGGCGAAGCGCCGCAGGCGGCGGCGTCGCTCGACGTCGTCCGCCAAGGCCGAGCCCGGCGCGGACGCCGCGCCACCGGCCGAGCCGGCCGCCGACTAGCTCCTACTGCTCGCGCGGCGGGTCGTCGTCGCGTCCACGCTCGGCGTCCTGCTCGCGCAGGAACCGCGTCAGCTCGGCCGCGAGCGTGTCGCCCGAGGGCAGATCCTCGTGTTCCTCGAGGTCGAGCTCGTCGGTGCGGCGCTCGAGCTCGGCCACATAGGCCGCCGTCTCCTCGTCCGCGGCGACCGCCTCGGTCACCTGCTCCGCGTAGGCGGCCTCGGCCTCGGCGAGCTCGGCGGTGTCGATGGGGACGGCGAGCAGCGCGGCGAGCCGCTCGCACAGGGCGCGCGCCGCGCGCGGGCTGGGCGCGAGCGAGACGTAGTGGGGGACGGCCGCCCACAGGCTCGCGGCAGGAACCCCGGCGCGGTTGCACGCGTCCTGGAGCACACCGACGATCCCCGTCGGGCCCTCGTAGCGCGAGTGCTGGAGGCCGAGCCGCTCGACGAGCTCCGGGTCGCCGGCCGTCCCGGTGACGGGGGACGCGCGCGTGTGCGGCACGTCGGCGAGGAGCGAGCCCAGCGTGACGACGAGCTCGACGTCGAGGTCGCGGGCGAGCTCGAGCACGACCGTGCAGAAGCGGCGCCAGCGCATGTTCGGCTCGACGCCGAGGAGGAGGACGGCGTCGCGGTCGGCTCCCGGGATGCGCGCGTGGTAGAAGGCGTTCTCCGGCCACTCGATCCGGCGCGTGATCCCGTCCTCGAGCGAGACGTGCGGGCGCGTCGCCTGGAAGTCGACGAAGTCCTCCGGGTCGATGTCCGCGAACTTCTCGGCGCCCCACAGCCGCGCCAGGTACCCCGCCGCGAGCGTGGCGCCCTGGCCGCCGTCGTTCCAGCCGCGAAACGCCGTCACGAGCACTGGACGGCGGAGCTCGGGCCGGCCGAGCATCCTGAGCTCCTGGCTCGCCACGCGGCCAGTCTACGCGCGGCGGAGCGCCGCGGGCGTGCGCCAGAGGGCGGCGACGAGCCCCACCGTCCACGCCCAGATCAGGCCGGCGAGGCCGACGTGCACGAGGACGAGCCACCACGGCAGCTGGCTCCGCCACTGGAGCTCGCCGACGGCCATCTGGACGAGCAGGAGCACGAGCAACCCGACCGCGAGCTGCAGGAGCAGCCCGGCGCGGGCACGGTTGCGGAAGAGCCACCCGAGGAGGGCGAGGAAGGCGATCCCGAACACCGCCGTCGCGCGGACGTGGACGTGGACGGCGTCGAGCAGGTTCCAGTAGCGGCCGATGTCGGCGCTGTCGCCCGGGTGCGGCCCGGCAGCCGTCGAGAGCGCGCCCGTGACGACGAGGGCGCCGCAGGCGACGACCAGGACGAGACCGGCGCGCCGAAGCCACGCCGGCACGGGAGGTGCCGCCCGTCCGCGCGCCTGCACGAGCGCCTCGTTCGCGACGACGACGGCGGTGCCGAGGACGACGAGCGCGAGCAGGAAGTGCGTCATCACCATCAGCGGATGGAGGTCGAGGCGGATCGTGAGCAGGCCGAGCGGCGCCTGCGCGACCGTGCCGAGGCACGTGAACGCCGCCACCCACGTCGCCCAACGCGGCAGCTCGCGGACGCGCGGCGCGAGGATCCACGTCAGGAGGGTCAGCGTCAGCGGGAAGAGCGCGAAGGCGCGGTTCCCGAACTCGATCGCCGAGTGGCTGCCGACCGCGGGGAAGAACTGGCCCTCCTGACACCCCGGCCACGACTCGCACGCAAGGCCGGAGCCGGTGAGCCGGACCGCTGCGCCGGTGAGCACGATCAGCCAGAGCGAGAGCGCCGACAGCGAGGCGACGGTCAGGAACCGCGCGGCCGAGACGGCGCGGCGCGTCGCAGCGGTGTCGGCGACGGAGGCCATGGCTCGAGTGTAGGCGCGTCCGTTCGCCGTGGCGCTACGCGCTCACCGTAGGAGCACGCCGCCGCCGTCGGTGACGCGGCCGATGCGCCGTACGAAGAGCTCACGCGCCGCGAATGCCGCTTCGAGGACGAGGGCGCGCTCGGCCGGGAGCGTCACGAGGAGCCCTCCGGCGGTCTGCGGGTCGTACGCGAGCGCGAGCCGCGCCTCGTCGACACCCTCCACCTCGACGTGTGCCGCGGCGAAGTCGCGGTTGCGCCTGTCCCCCCCGGTGCGGACGCCCGCTGCCGCCGCGTCGAGCGCTCCGGGGAGCGCGGGCAGCGCCGCCGCGTCGAGCTCGATCCTGACAGCGCTCCTCGACGCGACCTCGTGCGCGTGCCCGAGCAGCCCGAATCCGGTCACGTCGGTGACGGCGTTCGGCGAGTACGGCCGCAGCACGTCGGCCGCGGCACGGCCGAGCTCCGTCATCGAGCGCGCGGCGGCGGCGAGCCCCTCCTCGTGCCGGCGCCCTTCGCGCGCCGCGTGCAGCAGCAGCCCCGTGCCGAGCGGCTTCGTCAGGAGAACGGCGTCGCCGGGACGTGCGGTCGACTTCGCCCAGATCCCATCGGGATGGACGGTGCCGACGACGGCGAGCCCGTACTTCGGCTCCTCGTCGCGGAGCGTGTGGCCGCCGGCGAGGATCGCACCGGCGGCGCGAACCTGCTCGTCCGCACCCGCGAAGACCGCCGCCACCGTCTCGTTCGGCAGGCTCTCGGGGAAGGCCGCGACCGACAGCGCGAGCAGCGGCTGCCCGCCCATCGCGAACACGTCGTTGAGCGCGTTCGTCGCCGCGATGCGGCCGAAGAGCGCCGGATCGTCGACGAGCGGCGGGAAGAAGTCGACGGTGAAGACGAGCGCGCGCTCGTCGTCGAGTCGGTAGACGGCGGCGTCGTCGGCAGGCGCGAGCCCGACGAGGAGGTTCTCGGCGTCGGCGGGGACGAACCCGCGGAGGAGCTCTTCGAGCCGCGCCGCGGAGAACTTCGCCGCACAACCGCCGCTTCGCGCGAGCTCCGTCAGCCTGACGCTCATCCGCCCCGACAATACGCAACGGCCGGAGGGGAGCCGGCCGTTGCAGAGGGGGAGAGGGGAGAAGCCTGTGGCGCCCCCGTTCGCCGTCGCGGCGTTCGCTCCTTCCCGGCGATGTGAGAGGGTCGCGGCATGGCTGAGGGACGTTCGGCGCTCGTGACGGGCGGCTCGTCGGGGATCGGGCTCGCGATCGCGCGCGCGCTCCTCGCCGAGGGCTACGCGGTCACCCTCGCGGCGCGGCGTCCGGAGAAGGTCGAGGCGGCGGCCGCGGAGCTCGGGTGCAGCTGGTCGCAGGCGGACGTCGCGAAGGAGGACGACTGCGCCCGCGTGGTCGAGGAGCACACCGCGCGCCACGGCGGCCTCCACGTGCTCGTGAACTCGGCCGGCGTCGGGATCGCGGGGCGGCTCGAGGATGCGCAGCTGAAGCACGTCGACCGGCAGCTCGACGTGAACCTGCGGGGCCTCGCGCTCGTGACGCAGGCGGCGATCCCCCACCTGCGGCGCGCGGGCGGCGGCGCGTGGATCGTGAACCTCGCGTCGATCGCCGGGACGCTCCCCGTCGCCTGGGGTCCGATCTACGCGGCGACGAAGGCCGCCGTGATCTCGCTCACGCACTCGCTTAACGCGGATCTGGAAGGCGACGGCATCCGCGCGATCGCCATCTGCCCCGGATTCGTCGACACGCCCATGGCGGAGTTCTCGGGTCTTGCGCCGGAGGAGATGATCGCGCCCGAGGACTGCGCGGAGGTCGTCCGGATGTGCCTCCGCCTCGGCCCCCGAGCCTCGATCGGCCAGGTCGTGATCCGCCGCGTCGGCGGCGGCGACGTCGGCTGACACCCGGCCCGGGGCCAGGCCCGGGGCCAGGCCCCGAACGGAAGCGTCACGAGAACGTGACGCGAGTGCGTTCGCGGCTGGGGACAGGCCCGGGGCCAGGCCCCGAACGGAAGCGTGACGAGAGGGTGGCGAGAGGGTGACGGGCGCCTCGCGCGGAGGCACGCCCCGCGGGCGCTAGCGCTCGATCGGGACGTCGACGAGGTTCCCCCACTCCGTCCACGAGCCGTCGTAGTTGCGCACGCGCTCGTAGCCGAGAAGCTCGCGGAGGACGAACCACGTGTGCGCGCTCCGCTCGCCGATGCGGCAGTACGCGACCACCTCCTTGTCCGGCGTCACGCCCTTCGCGGCGTAGAGCTCGCGCAGCTCCTCCGCTGACTTGAACGTGCCGTCGTCGCGCACCGCCTGCGCCCACGGGAGCGACTGCGCCGTGGGGATGTGGCCGCCGCGGGAGGCTCCCTCCTGCTCGTACCCCGGCGGCGCGAGCAGCTCGCCCGCGTACTCCTGCGGGCTGCGGACGTCGACGAGCGCGCGCCCCTCGGCTCCGAGACCCTGCAGGACCTCGTTGCGGTAGGTGCGGATCGACTCGTCGCGCTCGCTCGCGCTGTAGGCCCTCGGCTCGACCGCCGGCGCCTCGGTCGTCAGCTCGCGGCCCTCGTCGATCCACTTCTGCCGGCCGCCGTCCAGGATGCGGACGTCGCCGTGGCCGTAGATCTTGAGGTACCAGTACGCGTAGGCGGCGAACCAGTTGTTCTTGTCGCCGTAGAGGACGACCGTCGTGTCGTTGCCGATCCCGCGCGACCCGAGCAGCTGCTCGAACGTCTCCCGGTCGACGAGGTCGCGCTCGAGCGGGTCCTGCAGGTCCTCGCGCCAGTGGAGCTTGACGGCGCCCGCGATGTGCCCCTCCTCGTAGAGGTCCGGGTTCTCGTCGACCTCTGCGACGACGACGTCCGGGTCGCCCACGTGCTCGGCGAGCCACTCCGTCGTCACGAGCACCGGCTTCGCGTATCCGCCGTCGGGCATGGGTCCTCCTTCACTTCATTTCGGATAGTGCAGACACCGTAGCGACTAGAGGTCGCCGGGCGTCCGCAGGATCTTCCAGAGCTCGTAGAGGCCGATCACGGCCGAGAGGATGAAGCCGACGAGAGCGACGGTTTCGTCGACTCGCGCCATCAACGCCGAGGCGACCAGCAGCGAGCCGATGATGATCGCCGCGCCGAGACGGTTCGCGAAGGAGCGGACGACGTGCTCGAACTCCTCGAGGTCGCGCGGGACGATGCCGATCGACACCGTTCCCTCCTCGAAGCGGTTGACGAGGCCGCTCACGCGCCGAGGCATCCGCAGGAGCGGCTCGAGCTGCGTGTACGACAGCGCGAGGAGCTGATTCGGCTCGAGTCGCCGCTCCGCCTCCTGCAGCATCGCGGCGGCGCCGTGTTCCTCGAGCAGCTCGATCGGGTCGAGGGTCGGGTCGAGCGCCCGGGCGACCGAGTCCGCCTGCGAGAGCGTCTTCCCGACGAGGGCGAAGCTCGTCGGGAGCCGGATGCCGTGGCCGAGCGCGATGCGCTGCAGGTCGGCGAGCGCCTCCCCCGTCCGCACCCCCGAGAGCGGCCGCCAGTGGTAGCGCGGCAGCTTGCGCCGCAACTCGTGGACGAAGCCGGCCTCGTCGGAGGCGAGGCTCGTCAGCGAGAGGCCGAGGATGAGGTCGGCGACGTCCTCGGCGCGGTTCTGCGCCAGGGCCATCAGGAGCAGGCCGAGCGTCCGTCGCGTGTCGTCGTCGAGCCGCCCGAGCAGCCCGAAGTCGAGCAGCACCAACCGGCCGTCGTCCGTCAGGAGCACGTTCCCGCGGTGCGGGTCGGCGTGGTACAGCCCGTGCACCGTGATCTGCTGGACGTACGCGCGGAAGAGCTCCCGCGCGAGCGTCTGCGCGTGCTCCGGCTCGACGCCGTGGTCCTCCGTCACCTTGCGGCCGTGGATCCGCTCCTGCACGAGCACGCGCTGCGTCACGTAGGGGTGGACGACCTGAGGCACGGCGAGGTGCTCGAAGTCGCGGATCATGTCGGCGATCACCTCGCTGCCGTGCGCCTCCTCGACGAAGTCGAGCTCCGTCGTCAGATGCGCCTCGAGGTCGTCCGCGAGCGCCGCGAGCTGCAGCAGGCGGGCGGTCTCCGAGCGCCCTTCCGCGATCGAGGTCAGCGACCGGAGCAGGTCGAGGTCGAGCGCGACGCGTTCGTCGATCCCGGGGCGGCGCACCTTGACGATGACGTCGCGCCCGCTCCGGAGGAGCGCGGTGTGGATCTGGCCGATCGACGCGGACGCGAGCGGCTCCTCGTCGAGGCGGCTGAAGCCGTCGAGGCCGATCTCCTCGTCGATCGTCTGCCGGATCGCCGCGAACGGGACCGGCGGCACGTCGTCGACGAGACGCGACAGCTCGCGGATGTACACGTCCGGGAGCAGGTCCGGGCGCGACGAGAGCAGCTGGCCGAGCTTCACGTACGTCGTGCCGAGCTCCTCGAGCGCGAGGCGGAAGGCACGTGCGCCTTCGGGCGTCGCCGGCCGCCCGCTTCCGACGGCACCGACCTCGCGCAGCACCCGCAGCAGACGGCCGCGGCGCGCCACACGCGTCACCTCGAGCGCCCGCCGCGCCCGGCCTCGTGTCCGCGCCATCGTTCCGGTTTGCCCGGGTGGAAAACGACGGAAACGCGGCGGTCGGGGCGCGCGCTACGTCAGGAGAGAAGTGTCGGCCCCTCCTCGCGCACACGGCGCGAGGAGGGGCCGCAGCCGGCTGTCAGGGCGCAGTCGAACAGCAGGAGGGCTGCAGCGGAGCGCCGCGCAGCCACCGAAGCTGCGGCCCCTCTAGCTCCCGTCGGCCCAGCTCAGGAGCCGCTTGAAGAGCGCGCCCCACGAGGCCAGGAACACCGACGCCGTCAGTGCGACGTACAGCAGACGATTCTTCATGTGCCTCTCCTCCTTTCCCGACTAGAACCGCAGGTCCTGAAGCATCTCGGCGGCGTTCCGGTACAGCCGCGCCGCCTCGCCCTCGTCGCCGCGGCGCGCGGCGAGATCCCCGAGCGCGACCCAGGCGCCAGCGCGGTGGCTGGCGGAGCCGTGCTGCTCGAAGAGCCGGTCGGCGGCGCGGAAGCTCGCCTCCGCCTCCTCGAGGCGGCCGAGCTCGAGCACCGCGCGGCCGAGCACGACGTGTGCCTGCCCGATCTCGTCGAGGAAGTCGTCGCGGCCGTCGAGGAGCTCGAGGGCGTGGCGCGCGTGCGCCTCCGCCTGCTCCCACTCGCCGAGGTGCAGGTGCACCGTCGCGAGCCCGTTCACCGCCTGCCCCGCGTCGGCCTGCGAGTCGACGTCGAGAGCGACGGAGAACGACGCCTTCAGCTGCTCGATCGCCTGCTCGGGCTTGCCGAGCAGGAGGCTGAGGCCGCCGAGGTTGTTGAGGAGACGGCCGACCGTCCGTTCGTCGTCCAGCTCCTGGAAGAGCGCCTTCGCCTTCTCCGCGTGCGCGCGGGAGAGCACCCAGTGACCCGTGCGCTCGGCGACGAGCGACGCCTGGAAGTACGCGTCGGCCATCTTGCGCCGGTCCTCGACGCCCTCGGCCAGCTCGAGCGCGCGCTCGGCGTCCTCGCGCGCGGCCTCGAAGTCGCGCTGGCGACGATGGCAGCGAGAGCGCCAGTGGTAGATGTCCGACCGGAGCCCGTCGCACGGGTGCCCGCAGGCCTCCGCGAGCGCGAGCGCCTCGCCGAAGAGCGCGACGGCGGTCGAGACGCTCGAGAGCTTGTAGCGGCAGACACCCATCCGGAAGAGGACGTCTGCGCGATCCACGTCGGAGAAGACGGAGCCTTCGACGAGCGCGCGTGCGCGGGTCAAGAGGTCGAGCGCCGTCCGCACGTCGCCCTCCTGCATCCGCGCCCACGCCTCTCCCGTGCGGGCGCGGACGTCGAGCTCGACGGCGTTGGTGGCGGCGACGAGCTCGCGCGCCTCCTCGTAGACGTCGACGGCCTCGCGGTAGCGGTACGACTCCGCGAGCGCCTCGGCGCGTGCGAGCAGCGCCTCGAGGCGGCCGCGCTCGTCGGTCGAGATCCCGCTCGCGAGGAAGGCGGGGTCGACGCCGAGCCGCGCCGCCAGCCACTCGACGGTCTCGGCCGTCGGTCGCGTCTTGCCGCGCTCGATCTGGCTGACGTACTCCTTGCTGAAGCGATCGCCGGCGAGCTCGGTCTGCGTGAGCCCGGCCGCGACGCGCAGCAGCCGCACGCGGTCGCCGAGGCGGGCGGCGCCGTTGCTCGTGCGGGGGGTTGAGGTGGCTGTCGTGTGCGTCATGGCGGCTGGTACAGGTGAAGTGGGCTCAGTGAAGCGGTCGTCCGGCCGGGGCGCATACCCCTTTGCAGGTATTTCGCCGAGCGGCCGGTGGGGCGTGAAGTGGTGAAGTGAGGCTAGCGCAAATCACTTGACCGAGCTACTTGACTTTTCGGGACACCGCTCCTACAGTGGGGTCAACTTGCACAGCCGGACGCCAGGCACGTGCAAGGGCGCACCACCGAACGGCGACCGCCGCAACCGGAGGGAGTGACTGGGCCGCAGAGTCACGCTCCCCGGAGAGTCGCCGAAGTGGATGTCGCCTCACCAGGACCGTCCCCGGAGCCGCAGCCGGGGACGTTCCATGGTCCGGGCCGGTGCGGCGAGCGGCGCCGCCACCTCGACGCCTCTGCGAAGATCGGGGCGTGAGCGCACGCGCGACCGTCGAGACGTGGGCGTGGCAGCCGTCGCCGGAGCAGCTCGAGTCGGCGAACGTGGTGCGCCTCGCGCGGGCGCTCGGCTGCGCCGACTACGGCGAGCTGCACGCGCTGTCGGTCGACGCCCCCGACCGCTTCTGGCGCGCCGTGGCGGAGGACCTCCGGCTCGCGCTCGACCGTCCATGGGACCGGGTCTGCGACGCGAGCGGCGGGATCGAGTGGACGACGTGGTTCGAGGGAGCACGCCTCAACGTCGCGACCGCCTGTGTGCACGCGTGGGCCGAGCGGACGCCCGATGCACCCGCCGCCGTCTTCGCGCCGGAGGACGGCGGGCGTTCGGAGCTGACGTTCTCCGAGCTCTCGCGACGCGTCGCTAGCCTCGCGGAGGCGCTCGCCGCGCTCGGAGTCGAGGCGGGCGACCGCGTCGCGCTCTACCTCCCCATGTGCCCGGACGTCGCGGTCGCGGCGCACGCGTGCGCGCATCTCGGCGCCGTACAGGTGCCGATCTTCTCGGGATTCGCGGCGCCGGCGGTCGTGCAGCGGCTCCAGGACTCGGGCGCGAAGGTCGTCCTCACGGCGGACTGGTCGTATCGCCGCGGCAAG
>DATMJW010000153.1:0-3806 GCA_035553355.1 Gaiellaceae bacterium
GAGGACGCCGCCGCGCTCGCCGACCGCGTCGGCGTGCTCGTCGACGGCCGCGTCCTGCAGGTCGGGACGCCGCAGGAGCTCGTCGCGGCGCCGGCCGATGCGTTCGTGGCGAGCTTCACGGGCGCGAACGTCCTTCGCGGCCTGGCCCGCGCCGCGCCCGGCGGCCTCACCGAGGTCGTCCTCGACGCGGGCGGCGTCGTCTTCTCCGCCGACGCCGGCTCGGGCCCGGTCGGCCTCGCGGTGCATCCGTGGGAGGTGTCCGTGGGGCGTGAGCCGCCGGGCGACTCCGCCGTCAACCACCTGCGCGGCCGCGTCGCGTCGCTCGTCGCGGTCGGGAACCGCGTCCGCGTCCGCGTGGGGCCGCTCGCCGCCGAGATCACGGCTGCCTCGGCAGAGCGCCTCGCGCTTCGGGAGGGCGACGTCGTCGTCGCCACGTTCAAGGCGACGGCGACGCGGCTCGTCCCGCTCTAGCTCACTGGTTCCACTTGTCGGCCGTCTTCTTGCCGTGGCCGCTGTTCTTCGCGCGGACGCTCTGCACGTCCTGCTGGGTGCTGTCCGCGATCAGCTTGTGCTCCTGCTGTGCCGCCTTGGCGTCCTCGGCGGCGTTCGCATCGCGGCCGAACTGCTCCGCACGGCGTTGCTCTCGGTTCACGGGTTCTTCGCTCATGCCCGACCCGTACCGGGGTCGCGGCGCGCCTAAACGTCAGGCGGGAACGGCGGCGGGCTCGGGCTCGGGCTCGCGCACGAGCCCGAGCTCCTCGGCGAGGGCTGCCACCACGCCGGGGTCGAACTGGGTGCCGCCGCAGCGCTCGAGCTCGGCGATCGCCTCGTCGTCGCCGAGGCGATCGCGGTAGACGCGGTCGGACGTCATTGCGTCGTATGCGTCGGCGACGAAGATGATCCTCGCGCCGAGCGGGATCCGGTCGCCCGGCAGGCGATCGGGGTACCCCGAGCCGTCCCAGCGCTCGTGGTGGTGGAGAACCCACTCCGCGACGGGCTCGACGCCGAGCGACTCGAGCATCCGGAACCCGATCTGCGGGTGCCGCTCGAGCACGAGGCGCTCCGTCTCGGAGAGCGGCCCCGGCTTGCGCAGGATCTCCTCGGGAATCGCGAGCTTGCCCAGGTCGTGCAGGCTCCCGGCGAGCCGCGTCAGCTCGACCTGCTCCGCGTCGAGCCCGAGCCGCGCCGCGAGCCGCGCCGCGAGGTCGGCGACGCGCTCGGAGTGGCTGCCCGTGTAGGCGTCGCGCGCGTCGACGGCCCGGGCGAGGCTGGCCGCGGCGCGGAAGCGCGCCGCCCGGTCGGGTCCCGCTGCGAGCCGCTTCAGCTCCGCGATCTCGACGACGTCCGGCCGCCACACGCGCACCTGGTTCTTCCCGTACTCCTTCGCCCAGTAGAGAGCGCTGTCGGCGCGGCGGACGAGCTCGTCGCGGCCGAGCCCCTCGGCGGGGACCGTCGCGATCCCGGCGCTGACGGTGACCTCGCCCGCGGGCTCGAGCTCGGCGCCGCCGATCCGCGAGACGATCGCCTGCGCCGCCATCTGCGCGCCGGCCTCGTCGCGGCCGGGGAGGAGGATCGCGAACTCGTCGCCGCCGAGACGGAACGCCTCGCCGCCCTGGCGGAGGCGGCCGGCGAGCTGTGCGAGCACCTTGTCGCCCACCGGGTGCCCGAAGCGGTCGTTGATCCGCTTGAAGTCGTCGATGTCGACGAGGCAGACGCTGAGCGGATACTCCTGCGCCCGCGAATCGGCGAGCTCGCGCTCGAGCCGGTCGTGGAAGTGGCGGTGGTTCCCGAGCCCGGTGAGAGGGTCGGTCAGCGCGAGCCGCATCGCCCGCAGCGCGTTGTGCGTCGAGCGCTGGTAGAGCGCGATCGCGAGCAGCGGGCCGACGAGCGCAGCGGAGAGGAGAGGCGCACGCTCCCACAGCACGACGAGGATGAGGGCCGCCGATGCCATCAGCGCGAACGGGAGCGCGGACAGCGCGATGCTCGACCGCGTCACGGCCGCGAACGACTTCTTCGAGCTCGCGGAGACGACGAGGCTGATCAGCAGGAGGTTGACGAGGTAGTGCGTGGCGGCCGTGACGGCGACCGCGGCGAACACCGTGTGCGCGGCGTCCCCGTCGAGGCCGGAGATCGCCGCGCCCGCGGCGGCGCCCGCGACGCCGAGGACGGCGGCGTTGTAGAGCACCCGGATCGGCGGCCGGTGCTGCGTCATCTGCATCAGGGCAGCCACGACCGCGACGAGGACGCCGGCCTCCCAGCCGAAGAGGACGACCGTCGCGACGAGGAACACGAAGAGCAGCGACACGCCGCCGGTGTCGATGCCGTCGAGCGGAACGGGGTAGCGGTCGGCGAGGACCGCGGCGACGAGGAGGCCTGCGATTCCTGCGAGCGCGCCAGCGGACCGCGGCGACGCCGCGAACGAGACCGCGGCCGCGATCGCGGACGCCAGCCCCGCCGCGTAGACGGGGAGGACCACGGCCGCGAGCCGCGGGGGCAGGTTCACCCCCGCGCTCACTGGTCCGCGGTTACTTCCAGCCCCAGCTGAGGAAGTTCCAGCCCCAGCTGCCGAGCGATGCCGCGACGCTCGTCAGTGCGACCAGAACTGCGATGAAACGGGGGTTCTTCCACTGCAACATCCGTCTTCCTCCCTCGAACCAACAGCCGTACGCCAGTGCGAGGATTCTGAAGGTCGAACGCGCGGAGCCAATCCCTCATTGGGGGGATCTTGTGCAACATCTGTTACAAGTGAGGTGAGCATGACGGAGAACATGGAAACGTGGATCGTGCCGCGGCCGCCGGAGGAGGAGCGCGACGCGATCGTGGCCGCGCTCGCGGAGGAGGAGGCCGGTATCGACGCGTGGACGCAGGCGGCGCTCCGCGAGGGCGTCGACCGCGACGCGAGCTGAGTCGGGCGTATCCGCGGGCGATCGCGAAGCGTTCTACGAGCACGATGTGCGCTCGCTGTGGTGAACACCCCGCCCGCTCGGCCGACGAGCCCTTCTGCCCGATCTGCGTGATCTCGATCAAGGTCGAGGTCGCGCGCGGGCTCACGCAGCTCGCGGGCTACCTCCGGGCCTGGGCCGCGTTCGACGAGTGGTGTCTCACGCACGGACGCCGCGGGCTCCGCGCCGCCTGACGTCGCGGCGTCAGGCCGGCCGCCCGTCCGCCTCCGCGAGGAACGCGCGCACGAGCGCCAGGTAGCGCTCCGTCTCCTCGAGGACGGGCGTGTGCGAGCTCGCCGCGAGCACCTCGAGCCGCGCGCCGGCGATCCCCTCCACGAGCTGCGCGGCGATCGCCTCCGTGCAGAGGTCGTAGGCGCCGCGCACGACGAGGACGGGCACGTCGAGCTCGTGGAGTCGTCGCGTCACGTCCCAGCCCGCGAGCGCACCGGTCATCGTCCACTCGTTGGGGCCCCACATCGCGCGGTACGCCTCCTCGGAGCGGCCGGCGCGCATCCGCTGCAGCTCCGGGCGCCCGTCGTCGCCCCGGTGGAAGTGCCGCCGCTCGAACTCGGCGAGGGCGCCGCGGTACTGCGGGTCGTCGTACGTCCCCGCCCGCTCGTGGCGGTCGAGCACGTCTCGCACTTCTGCCGGTAGCTCGTCGCGCAGGCGCCGCGCCTCGGCCGCCCACGCGGGGGCCGACGCGAGCGTGGAGGAGAGGACGAGCCCTGCGAGCGTCCCCGGCCGCCGCAGCGCGTGCTCGAGAGCGAGCATGCCGCCCCACGAGCTGCCGAGGAGATGGATCCGGTGCAGGTCGAGGTGTGCCCGGAGCGCGTCGAGCTCGTCGAGGAAGAGCTCGAGCGACCA
>DATMJW010000154.1:0-7716 GCA_035553355.1 Gaiellaceae bacterium
GCAGGAGGTCGACCTCCGTTCGGCCTGGTCGCGTATCGCCGCCAACTGGTGGCTCCCGCTCGCGGGCCTCGTCGCCGGCGCGGTGCTCGGCATCGTGCTCGCGCTCGGTGGCGGCACGACGTACGAGGCGCGGGCGCTTCTCTACCTGGGGCAGCCGTTCACCAGTGCCGGCGGCGGCCAGATCCAGAGCCTCGCGACGAACCCGCGCATCGTCGGCGAGATCATCCGCTCCGAGGCCGCACTGAAGGCGGCGTCGGAGGAGAGCGGGATCCCGGTTAGCCAGCTGCGCGGCAACGTCACCTCCGCGCCCATTACCGCCACGGGGCAGTCGCGCCTGACGACGCCGCTGATCGAGATCCGCGCGCAGGGGAGCGCACCGGGCCGCGTCGCAGACGCCGCGAACGCGCTCGGCGAGCGCGTCGTCGATACCGTGGGCGACTACGTCGACGACAAGATCGCGGTGCTGAACGACCAGATCTCCGCGCTCAACGCGGAGCTCGAGCAGATCGACGAGCGCGTGGCGAGAGCGAACGCGCAGCTCCAGACGATCCTCGCGAACGACCAGCTCGCGCTTTCCGAGCGGCTCATCTTGACGACGAACATCAACTCCACGATCGGCTTCAACGAGCAGCGCCGCGGCACTGTCCAGACCGAGCTCCTCCAGGCGCGGCAGCTGCTCTCGCTGGCGGAGCGCGTCGAGCAAGCGCGTGTCGTCGAGCCCGCCGTCGCCGCGGAGGCGAGCGCGCAGAGCCCGCGGAACGGCGCCGTCGTCGGCGCGCTCATCGGGCTCCTGCTCGGGTCGCTCGCCGCGCTTCTGCTCGCGCCGCGGCTCGGGCGGCGGGCGACCGCCTAGCGCATGGTCGACGGGAAGCGCGTCGGCGTCGTCGTCCCCGCGCACAACGAGGAGCGGCTCGTCGCGACGACGATCGCCGGTATTCCTGACTTCGTCGACCGCGTCCTCGTGGTCGACGATGCATCGACCGACGGAACCGCCGCGGCCGTCACCGCGGCGGGCGAGGCGCGCGTCCGTCTCGTCTCGCGGGAGCGGAACGGCGGCGTCGGCGCCGCGATCGTGAGCGGCTACGAGGCCGCGCTCGCGGAAGGTCTCGACGTCGTCTGCGTGATGGCCGCCGACAACCAGATGGACCCGGCCGACCTGCGCACGCTCGTGGAGCCCGTCGCGCGCGGCGAGGTGGACTACGCGAAGGCGAACCGGCTCGTCACCGGTGAGGCGTGGCAGTTGATCCCGCGGACGCGCTACCTCGGGAACGCGATCCTCTCGCTGCTGACGAAGATCGCGTCGGGCTACTGGCACGTCGCCGACTCGCAGACCGGCTACACCGCGATCTCGCGCGAGGTGCTCGCGCGACTCGACCTGCGCAGGATCTACCGCGGCTACGGCTTCCCGAACGACATGCTCGTCCACCTGAACGTCTGGAACGCGCGCGTCCGCGACTTCCCCTCGCGGCCCGTGTACGGGGTCGGCGAGCAGTCGGGGATCAAGCTCCGCCGCGTGATCCCGCGCATCTCGTGGCTCCTCCTGAAGGGGTTCTTCTGGCGGTTGCGCGAGAAGTACGTGATCCGGGACTTCCACCCGCTCGTCTTCTTCTACGCGCTCGGTCTCCTGATGACGCTCGCCGGGCTCGTGCTCGGCGTGATCGAGGTCGTCTTGCGGCTCAAGGGGAACGAGATCACGACGCCGACGATCGTCCTCGTCGCGCTCCTCCTGATCTCGGGGTCCCAGTTCACGCTCTTCGCGATGTGGTTCGACATGGAGTCGAACAAGGACCTCAAGTAGAGCGGCGGAGCCAACGGCGGCGCGGCGCTGCCGTTGCGCGGGCCGCCTCCAGCTCCCCGAGCGCGTGCGCGAAGCACCCCGGGTGCACGAGCGGCAGAGGCTCGTCCGTGCGCGCCGCCGCGAGGACCGGCAGCTGCTCCATCGTCTCGGGCTTCGCGTACGCGAGCATGTTCTGCGCGAACCACCACTTGAGATCCGGTTCGTTCCAGAGCCGCGTGCGGAACGGATCCGACGCGACGTAGCCGAAGCGGCCGAAGAGCTCGACCCAATACGCCGGCCACTGCTCGTTCAGCTGCGTCGATCCTCCCTGGCCGGGGATCCCCGCCGAGAAGACGACGACGTCCGCGAGCTCCGTCAGCGCCCGGATCGTCGGCTCTGCGTGCTCGGGCTCGAGCACGTGCACGACCTCGAGGCAGATCGCGAGGCCGAAGCGGCGGTCGACGGCGAGCGGCTCCCGCAGGTCGTGGCCGGCGAACTCGCCCGGAGCGACGAGGAGCCGCGACCGGTCGATCCACGGGCCGTCGTAGCCACGGACGTCCTCGACCCCGTGCTCCTTGAACACGATCAGCCACTGGCCGAGGCCACAACCGACGTCGACGACGCTCCGTGCAGGGATCGCGTCGAGCAGGAGGGGCACCGCGATCCGCGCGGACTCCGTCGATCCTGCGAGCCACTGCTCGTAGTCGTATGTCGCGTAGATGGATTCCACGACCCGAAGTCGGGGATAGTACGCCTTGTGTCCGCGACCGCCGCCGCGCGCGAGACCACGTTGGCCGCCGGCAAGGCCCGGACGCGCCTCTCCGTCTGCTGCATGACGTCGGGACGGCGTCCCGCCCTCCTCGGGGGCGTCCTCAGCGCGCTCCGCGCCGTCGCCGACGAAGTCGTTGTCGCGGTGGAGCATCCGCGTGCGGAGGCAGTGGCAGAGGCGGTCGCCGGCGTCGCCGACGTCGTGCTTTCCTTCCCGCCGAACCCGCCGGCCGACCGGCCGATCTCGTGGCTCTTCGCTTCGTGCTCCGGCGAGTGGATCTTCAACGTCGACGACGACGAGGTTCCGTCTCCGGCGCTCGTCGCCGTGCTTCCCCGGCTCGTCGAGCGGCAGGACATCACGCACGCGTGGATCGCGCGTCGGTGGCTCTACCCGACCCCTGCCACCTATCTCGCATCCCGACCCTGGGGTACGGAGTTCCAGCTCCGACTCGTCCGGACGGACGACCGGTTCCTGCAGTTCTCGGACGAGTTCCACCGGCCGGTCATCTGTCACGGGCCGACGGCGTACGTCCCGGAACCTCTCTGGCACCTCGATGCGGTCCTCAATCCAGCAGCGCACCGCCGTGCGAAGGCTGCGGCGTACGAGTCGGAGCGGCCAGGGATGCGGATCGACGGCCTCGCCCACAACCATGCTCTGTACGTTCCGGAGCTCTCAGAGGGCGCGCGTGTCGTGGACGTGCCGCCCGAGGACGCGCGGGCGATCGGCTCCGCACTCGCGTACGTGCCGGCGCCGGCCGCGCCGCCGCCCCTCGTCCGCCGGTCACGCGCGGACGTCGACGCCCATTGGGTCGGTAGTCCGCTCCGGCGTGCCGCAGGCGGCACTGTGGAGCTTCTCGGTGAGGTTCAGCCGTTCGTCGCCGGCGCGCAGGCGACGGTCGACGTTCGGATCACGAACCGCAGCGGTCGTCGCTGGCGGTGGGGTCGCGACGCGAGACCACCCGTCCGTCTCGGCTATCGGTGGTTCCGTGCCGGCGAGTGCGTGGTGGAGCCGGCGGCGCTGCGCACGACGCTTCCGCACGATCTTCCGGCCGGCGAGGCGCAGGTCGTCCCGGTGCACGTCGTGGCGCCGACGGAGCCCGGGCGGTACACGCTCGAGCTCGACCTGCTCGTCGAGCCGGACGACTGGTTCCGCTGCGGGGCCGCCGCCGAGGTCGAGGTACGTCCGCGCGCCGGTGTCGCCCTCGTCGGTACCTCCGACGCCGTCGCCGCCACCGTCGTAGCGCTCGATCTCGAGCCGGCGACGGAGGTCGTCGTCCTGCTGCGAGATGCCGCCGACGCAGCAGACTACGGCGACTACGCCAAGGTGGTCGGGCTGCGGCCATACCTGCTCCTCGGCAACGACGGCGACGCGCGTGCGGCGACGCTGCTTCGGCTCGCGTGGCGCACCGCGTGGATCGCCCTGACCGGGCGCGCGGCGGAGTGGCAGGCGCCGCGCTACCGCGAGTTGCTCGCGCTCCGCGGCCGCACGGATCTCGTCGTCGCCGGGCCGAACTGGGAAGAGGGCGCGGCGTTCGGCCGCGAGTGGTACGTCGTTGTCGCGACTGCGCTTCTGTGGAGGCTTGCCGGCCGCGAGGTCGTGATCCCTGATCAGGTCCTTCCGCGGGGCGCGCGCTCGGTCGCTGTTGCCGCGCGCGCTGCGTTGCGTCTTCTGCGGACGCGCGCGTAGCCGCTAGCAGGTGGCGGCTGCGGTGGCGGGGCGGGCGGCACTCGCGAACGTCTCCGGCTCCAGCACGGCGCGCCGCACCGTCCGCTGGATCTTCCCCTCGTGCGGGACGGGGTGGTTGTCGTCCTTCCGGCGGGCGAAGAAGTAGCTCGGACCGAACGTGATCGTGAGTGTCTGACGCGGGTCGACGCCGGCGACGAGCCGGACGAGGGCGGGCAACCGGGAGAGCGGGACGTCGGTGGAGACGCTCGTCTCGACGGTCCGCGCGAGGGAGCCGAAGCTGCGCAGGACGCGGACGGGGTCGATCTGGTTAGCGAGTGCGCTCAGGAAGCAGCGTTGACGCGCCATCCGGGTGTAGTCGCTCGAGTCCTTCCGGGAGCGGACGTACGCGAGTGCCTCGCGCCCGTAGAACCGGCGCACCTCGCCCGGGCGCACGTCGATCTTCGGCTTCGGCTCACCCCATGCCGGGCGCGTGACCTCGTCGACGAGGCGCTCCTTGACGCGGATCCGTACGCCGCCGAGCGCGTCGACGAGATCGGCGAACCCGCGCAGGTTGACGAGGGCGTAGTAGTCGACCCTGACGCCGAGCAGCGTCGAGACCGCCTGCTTGACCGCAGAGGCACCGGCCGCGCCGCCACCCTTCGCCGCGTAGAGGGCGTTGAGCGGCTGCTTGAACGGCGTGCGCTTGGGCCCGAGCGGCACCTGGGCGAGGTTCCGCGGGATGCCGAAGGCGGCTGCGCGGCCGGTGCCGTGCTGGATCGCCGCGAGGATGATCGTGTCGGTACGCGCGCCCCAGTTCCCCGGCCCCTCGTCGGTGCCGAGCAGGAGGATCGTCGTCCACGGCCGCTCCGCCGGCTCCTCCGCGACGAGCACCTCCGTGGATCCCTGCACCGGCTTCAGCTCCGCTGGGCCGAGCTGCTCCGCGAGGCCGTACGTCCACGTGTCGGGTGCCACCCAGCGCGGCAGAGGCGTCGTGATCGAGAGGAAGACGCCATCGTGCGCGAGGACGTCCGTCGGCTCCGCGTCCGCGAAGACCTCGTCGAGAACCCCGTACCCGCGGACCGTGACGTAGCCGGCCGCGACGTGTGGAGCAGCGGTGAGCGCCGCCAGGGCAGCGACGGCCGCAACCGCGGCGCCCCGGGCAGCGTCGGCCACCGCGAACAGCCGCAGTGCGAGCAGGAGGGCGTTGGCGGAGAGAAGCGCGGCGACGAGCCGGTGGTCGACGGCGGTCGGCCACGACCATGCGACGAGCGCCACCGCTCCGAGCAGGACTCCGGTAAGCGCGAGCAGGACGGCGCCGCGGCGACGCTCCCCGAGCGCGAAGTGTCCTGCACCCGGCACGAGTAGCGACAGCGCTCCCGCGGCGGCGCGGCGCTTCCCCCCGGCGGCCATGGCTGGAGTGTAGGCAGCGTGCGACGGGATCGTCAGGAATTCGTAAGGAGGCAGCCGTCGCCCGCCAGCGCGGATACCATCCGCGCGTGCCCACCTCCGTCGTCACCGGCGGCGCCGGCTTCCTCGGCTCCCACCTCTGCGATGCGCTGCTGGCGAACGGCCATCGCGTGATCTGCGTCGACAACCTCGAGACGGGGTCGCTGCAGAACGTCGAGCACAACCGGAGCGAAGACTTCCTCTTCCTGAACCACGACCTGACGGAGCACCTCGAGATCGGCGAGCCGGTCGACTTCGTCTACCACCTCGCGAGTCCCGCGAGCCCGATCGACTACCTGCGGCTGCCGCTGCAGACGCTCAAGGTCGGCTCCTACGGGACGCACAATGCGCTCGGCCTCGCGAAGTGGAAGCGTGCGCGCTTCCTGCTCGCGTCGACGAGCGAGGTCTACGGCGACCCGCAGGTGCACCCGCAGCCGGAGACGTACTGGGGTCACGTCAATCCGATCGGCCCGCGGGGCGTCTACGACGAGGCGAAGCGGTACGCCGAGGCGCTGACGATGGCGTACCACCGCCAGCAGGGCGTGGATACGTGCATCGTCCGGATCTTCAACACCTACGGCCCGCGGATGCGGCCCTACGACGGCCGCGCGATTCCGACCTTCGTGCGCCAGGCGATGGAGGCGAAGCCGCTGACCATCTTCGGCGACGGCTCCCAGACGCGGAGCTTCTGCTACGTCGATGACCTGATCCGGGGCCTCATCCTGCTCGCCGAGAGCGAGGAGCACCTGCCGGTCAACATCGGCAACCCGCAGGAGTTCACGCTGCTCGAGCTGGCCGAGAAGGTGATCGAGATCTGGGACAGCCCGAGTGAGCTCGTCTACGAGGCGCTCCCGACGGACGACCCGAAGGTCCGGCAGCCCGACATCACCCGCGCGCGCCAGGTGCTCGGATGGCAGCCCGAGATCGGGCTCGACGAAGGCTTGCGGCGCCTGCGCACCGCGCTGATCCCGGAAGCGATCGTTGCGTAGGGCGCTCGTACTCGTCGCGGCGGCACTCGCCGTCGCCGCCGTCTGCGTGCCTGCCGCGAGCGCGTCCCGCTTTCTCCAGCACGGGATCTTCGACGACGCGCAGATCCACTACGGGAACCCCGACCAGGTCTTCCCGGTGCTGAAGCAGCTCAACTCGAAGCTGCTCCGGATCAACCTCGAGTGGGGCGGCGTCAACGGTGTAGCGAAGCGCCGGCCGCGCAACCCGGCGAACCCGCTCGACCCGGCGTACGACTGGAGCGTCTACGACCGCACGGTCCACTACGCGCAGCAGTACGGGATCAAGCCGGTGTTCGCGATCATCGGCACGCCGCCGTGGGCGAACGCGGCGGCCGGCGTCAACGTCGCACCGAAGAATCCGCTCGACCTGCAGCGCTTCGCTACCGCGGCCGCGACGCGCTACAGCGGCCGCTTCAAGGGGCCCGACGGCCGGATCCTGCCGCCTGTCCGAAGCTGGCTCGCGTGGAACGAGCCGAACAACCCCGCGTTTCTGCGCCCGCAGTACCGGATGGTCCGGGGGAAGCCGTTCATGCAGGCCGCGAAGGACTACGCCGGGATCTGCAACGCGGTCGTCAAGGGCATCCGGACGACGAGCATCGGCGCGATGAAGGTCGCGTGCGGGGTCACGGCGCCTCGGGGCAACAACCAGCCGAATTCGCCGCGCCCGGCCGTGTCGCCGCTCGCGTTCCTGCGCGCGATGAAGACCTTCGGGGCAAAGGGCTTCGACGCTTACGCGCACCATCCGTACTACGGGGCGCCGTCGGAGACGCCGTCCACGCCCCCGCCTGCCGGTGCGCGTGGGCAGGCGCCGACCGCCGTCACGCTCGGGAACATCAATGTGTTGATCCGCGAGGTGACCCGCCTCTACGGCGGCAAGCGGATCTGGATCACGGAGTACGGCTACCAGACGAACCCGCCTGACCGCATCTTCGGCGTCTCGTTCGCGAACCAGGCGAAGTACCTCACCCAGGCGCACGGGATCGCGAAGCGGCATCCGCGGATCGACATGTTCCTGTGGTTCCTGCTTCGCGATCCCGTGCGCCTGGGTGAGG
>DATMJW010000155.1:0-4511 GCA_035553355.1 Gaiellaceae bacterium
GCGCGAGATCAGCTCGCCGAACGGGTTCGCGATCGACGACGCGATCCAGACCGACGCCGCGATCAACCACGGCAACTCCGGCGGGCCGCTGCTCGACCTCGACGGCCGCGTGGTCGGCGTGAACTCGCAGATCGAGAGCGAGTCGGGCGGTAACGACGGCGTCGGCTTCGCCGTCCCGGCGGACACCGTCGAGAGGATCGCCGCGGCGCTCATCGCCGACGGCGAGGTGCAGCACGCGTATCTCGGCGTCTCGCTCGACGGCGGCGGCGACGGCGGCGCCCGCATCGCTGAGGTCCGCCCAGCCACGGCGGCCGACGAGGCCGGCCTCGAGGCGGGAGACGTCGTCACCGCGGTCGACGGAGCCGCGGTCGGGGACGCCGACGACCTGCGGCGGGCGATCACCGCGAAGCGGCCGGACGATCGGCTCCGGCTGACCATCGAGCGGGACGGCGAGAGCCGGTCCGTGACGGTCGAGCTGGGCACCCGGCCCGCCTCCTGACCCGAACCACCGACGAAAGGAGCAAGAAGTGCAGCGCAGGACGAAAGGGAAGCTCGCAGCAGGGATCGGAGCGCTCGTCGCCGTCGTGGGCGCCGGCGGCGCGATCGCGGCGACGCAGTCGACGCCCGAGGAGGAGCGCGAGGCGATCGTCGCCGACGTCGCGAAGGAGCTCGGGACGACACCGGCGAAGGTGACGGCCGCGTTCCGGCAGGCGCTCCTGAACCGCGTCGACGCCGCGGTCGCCGACGGCCGGCTGACGAAGGAGCAGGGAGCCGAGCTGAAGGAGCGGATCCGGTCCGACGCCCTCCCGCTCTTCGGCGGTCGCGGCCTCGGGTTCGGTGACCACGGCGGCCGCGGCCACTTCGCCGGCCACCTCGACGCCGCGGCCGCGTACCTCGGGACGACCGCCGCCGCCCTCCGTGAAGCCCTCGCCGCCGGCGACACCCTCGCGGAGGTGGCGCGCGCGCAAGGGAAGTCGGTGGACGGGCTCGTGGACGCGCTCGTCGCCGACGAGCGGCAGGAGCTCGCACGGGCCGTCGCGGAGGGCCGCCTGACCGACGCGCAACGCGACGAGATCGCGGCCGACATCGAGGAGCGCGTGACGGCGCTCGTCGCCGGCGAGCACGTCATGCGCGCGCCCTTCCCCGGCCGACACGGCCGCTTCCACCGCTTCGGCGGCGGACCCGACCGGGACGGCTCGGGCGGCCCGGGCAGGCGCGAGCTCCGGCCGTCGGCGTGACCGCGCGCTAGCGGACGGCGGGTGCGGCGGCGGGAGCCGCCGCACCCGTCTCGTCCGCGGGTTCCTCCGCAAGCGGGAAGACGACCTCGAACGTCGTCCCGCTGCCGACCTCGCTCGTCACCGTGATCTCACCGCCGCTCTGCGCGACGATCCCGTGCACGACGGCGAGGCCGAGTCCCGTCCCCTTCCCGACCTCCTTCGTCGTGAAGAACGGCTCGAAGAGGCGGGAGCGGGTCTCGGCGTCGATGCCCGTGCCGGAGTCGGAAACGGCGAGCCGCACGTGCGGGCGCCCGCGGCGGACGAGCTCCGTCTCGAGGACGATGGTGCCGCCGTCGGGCATCGCGTCGCGCGCGTTGACGACCAGATTCGCGACGATTTGCTCGATCTGGCCGGGATCGGCGCGAACGGGGACGAGGTCCGGCTCGAGCTGCGTCACGAGCTCCACGTGCTCGCCGATCAGGCGCCGGAGCATCCGCTCGGCGCCCGCCACGACGGCGTTCAGGTCGACGACGCGGGGCGCGAGCACCTGGCGGCGGCTGAACGCGAGCAGCTGGCGCGTGAGGTCGGCGGCACGGTCGGCGGCGCGCCGCACCTCCTCGACGTCGTCGCGGACCGGGTCGTCGCCGGCGAGCCCCGCGAGCGCGAGGTCGCTGTACCCCTGGATCGCTGTCAGCAGGTTGTTGAAGTCGTGTGCGACGCCGCCGGCGAGGCGGCCGACGGCCTCCAGCTTTTGCGCGTGCTGCAACTGCTCCTCGAGCAGGCGCTGCTGCGTCACGTCCGAGAAGACGACGGTCGAGCCGACGACGACGCCGTCCTCGACGCGCGGGCTCGCGCTGTACGAGACGGGGAAGGAGCTGCCGTCGCGGCGCCAGAAGACCTCTTCGCTGACCTGCTGCGCGTGCCCGGACGACGCGCGGCGAATCGGGCACTGCTCCGCCGGGTACGGCGTCGCGTCGGCGTGCGAGTGGTGCACCGTCTCGTGCATCGAACGACCGATCAGCTCGTGCTGCTCCCAGCCGACGAGCCGCGCGGCGGCGGCGTTCACGAACACGACACGGCCGTCGCGGTCGAGCGCGAAGATCCCCTCGCCGGCGGAGTCGAGGACGAGCGCGTGCCGCCGGGCGAGGTTCAGCAGCTTGATCTCGCCGTAGCCGTGGCGCATCGCGAGGAGGACGAGCAGGGCGAGCAGCGCGACGAGGTCGACGCGACCGCGGGCGTCGCTGCCGGACCAGTGGACGACGGCGCCGACGAACGCGAGCAGGATCAGGCTCCACGCCGGAAGGAACACGCGGACGCGCTCGGGAAGGCGCGGGAGTCGTTCGCGCGGCACGACGAACGTCAGCCCGAGCGCGGCGAATGCGATCGCCCAGGCGGGGTCGAGGAGACCCCCGACGGTGTACGCGTCGCCGAGGTAGACGTAGCCGGTGTTCGCGACCACGAAGACGAGGATCGCGGCCGCCGCGACGTCGAGACGCTCGCGCTCGCGCCAGCCGTGCAGGATCAGAGCCGCCAGCACCGCCGCGAAGAGGAGGACGTGCGCCGGCGGGTAGACGAACGCGTACAGCGCAGCCCAACCACCGCGGTCGAGCTCGAGCAGCGGCTCCAAGACGAACTGGAGCCCGAAGAGGAGCGCGAACCCGCCGACGAGCATGAGGTCGAGCGTGACGACGAGGTCGCGCTCCGTCCGCGCGCGCGGCCAGGCGAGGAGTGCCGCGGCGAGCAGCGGAACCGCCGCGGAGTAGCCGAGGTCGGCGAGTGCGAACACCGGTGCCGCCACGTCGGCGACGACCTCCTGATACGTCCACACCGCCTGCCCTGCCGACCAGAGCGCGGCGCCCGCGGCGAGGAACCCGAGCGGCCGGCGGAGCCCGGCGTGCTCGGGCCGACGGAACGCCCAGGCGAAGGCCGCGGTCGCGAGCGCGCTCGTCGCGAGCCACAGCACGTCGATCAACGGCGTCCGAACGTCGTCGGGGAGCGGCACGAGTGCCCACGCGACGACGAACGCGGCCAGCGTGCCGCCGAAGGCAACGACGAAGAAACGCTGCGCGCGCTCCACGGCGGCGTGATCGGCCGCCGCAGGCGCGAACTTGAGCGCGACGAGCCCGCGGAAGCGCGGAATCGCAGCTAGGACGGCGTGACGCGGTACGCGTCGAAGACCGCGTCGAGGTGCCGGAGCGCGCTCAGGAGCGACCGGAGCTCCTTCACCTCGCCGACCTCCGCGGTGTACCAGTTCCGCGCCATCCCGTCCTCGACGACGCCGCCGTACGAGACGATGTTCGCGCCGTGCTCGGCGAACGTGCGCGCCACGTCCTCGAGCAGGCGCGGGCGGTCGAACGAGTCGACCGCGATCTGCACGCGGAAGCTCGCGGCCGTGCCGCCGTCCCACTCGACGGGCGTGAACCGCTCCGGGTTCCGCATCAGCGCCTTCGCGTTCGGGCACTCCTCGTGGTGGATCGTGATCCCGCGGCCGAGCGAGATGTAGCCGAGGATCGGGTCGCCGGGGACGGGCGTACAGCACTTCGCCATCCGCACGAGCACGTCCTCGACGCCGTGGACGCGGATCCCGAGCGAGTCTCCGGCGACGGTCGAGCGCGCGCGCGGCGCCTTCCGCGGGACGACCGGCTCCTCCGCGACCTCCTCCGTCTTCAGCCGCTGGAGGACCTTGTTCACGATCGTGCCCGTCTGGAGCTTCCCGGAGCCGAGCGCGATGTAGAAGTCCTCGGCCTTCTTGAAGCCCGTGTCGCGGATCACCTGCGCGAGGACGGCCGACCCCTGGAGCTTGCGGTACGGCAGGCTCTGCGCCTTCAGCGCGGCGTCGAGCAGCTCCCGCCCCTTCGCCTCCGTCTCGCCGCGCGTCTCGCGCTGGAAGAACTGGCGGATCTTGTTCCGCGCCCGCGACGACGCGGCGAGCGTCATCCAGTCGCGCGAGGGGCCGCGGCCGGACTTCGACGTGAGAATCTCGACGAAGTCGCCGTTCTTCAGCCGGTAGTGGAGCGGGACGATGCGGCCGTTGATCTTCGCGCCGACGGTCTTGTGGCCGACGTCCGTGTGGACTGCGTATGCGAAGTCGATCGGCGTCGCGCCCTGCGGCAGCGTCTTCACCTCGCCCTTCGGCGTGAAGACGTAGACCTCGTCGTCGAAGAGGTCGGTGCGGAACGTCTTCATGAACTCGCGGGGATCGGCCTCGTCCTGCTGCCAGTCCATCAGCGACTTCACCCACGTGAGCCACTCGTCGTCGGTCTTGCCCTTGCCGCGCTTGTAGAGCCAGTGCGC
>DATMJW010000156.1:0-2874 GCA_035553355.1 Gaiellaceae bacterium
GGTCGACGCCGCTCCCGTTCCAGCTCGACGAGGAGAACGTGGACGAGACGCTGCGGCTCCGGTATCGCTGGCTCGACCTGCGCCGCGACAAGCTGCAGCGGAACATCCGCCTGCGCGCGCAGATGGTCGGGATCATCCGCCGGGAGATGGAGGCGGCCGGCTTCCTCGACATCCAGACGCCGATCCTCTTCAAGCCGACGCCCGAGGGCGCGCGCGACTTCGTTGTGCCGGCGCGCCTGCAGCCCGGCCGGTTCTACGCGCTGCCGCAGAGCCCGCAGATCCTCAAGCAGCTCACGATGGTCGCCGGCTTCGACCGCTACTACCAGATCGCGATCTGCTTCCGGGACGAGGATCTCCGCGCCGACCGCGTGCAGGAGATCACGCAGCTCGACGTCGAGATGAGCTTCCCGGACCAGGAGTTCCTCTTCGAGGTGATGGAGCGCATGTACGCCCGCATCTGGCGCGAGTGCCTCGGGATCGAGATCGAGACGCCGTTCCCGCGGATGACGTACGCCGAGGCCGACCGCCGCTTCGGCTCGGACAAGCCCGATACGCGGTTCGGGCTCGAGCTCGAGGACGCGACGGAGGTCACGCGTGGCTCCGAGTTCGGGGTCTTCGCCGGCGCGGAGGCCGTTCGGTTCCTGCGGGTGCCGCAGGAGCTCTCGCGCGGCGACCTCGCGAAGCTCGAGGAGGTCGCGAAGGAGTGGGGAGCGAAGGGCCTCGCGTACCTCGTCTACGACGCGGAGGGAGAGGTGCGCTCCCCGATCGCGAAATTCCTGTCGCAGGCCGAGCTCGACCGCTTGGCAGGCGAGCCTTCGTCGACGCTCCTCTTCGCAGCCGACGCCTGGGAGACGACGTCGCGGGTTCTCGGGGCGCTGCGGCTCCACCTCGGCCGCGAGCTCGGTCTCGTCGACGAGGAGGCGTTCACGTTCCTGTGGGTGGTCGACTTCCCGATGTTCGAGCGCGACGAGGAGGAGGGGCGCTGGACGGCGGTGCACCACCCGTTCACGCGGCCGACCGACGAGTGGAAGGACCGCTTCCACGACGATCCTGGGAACGCGCTCGCGCACGCCTACGACCTGATCGTCAACGGGAACGAGCTCGGCGGCGGCTCGTTTCGGATCCACGAGCCGGAGATCCAGGCGAAGGTCTTCGACCTGCTCGGGCTCGGGCAGGAGGAGCAGCGCACGAAGTTCGGCTTCCTGCTCGACGCGCTCGCCATGGGCGCCCCGCCGCACGGCGGCATCGCGCTCGGGATCGACCGGATGACGATGGTGCTCGCGGGGGAGCCGAACCTGCGCGACGTGATCGCGTTCCCCAAGAACCAGGCGGGCGTCGACCCGATGAGCGGGGCGCCGTCCGCGGTGACGCAGCAGCAGCTCGACGAGCTCGGCATCCGCCTCGCGCCGCCGCCCGGCTAATCCCGCGCTGTCGTCCGGCCGATAGACAGGGCATACTGCCGGAAGCCGCCGGTAGCGGCGTGCCCAACACTGGAGCAGAGATGTCCTCAGCCGAATCAGAGCGTCCGTCCATCGCAGCGCTGACCGCGCTGCCGACGCTCGACGAGCTGAGGCGGTCCGGCGACGGGTACGACGAGGCGAGCGTCCGCGAGGCGTTCGACGCGTTCCGCCGCCACACGGCACAGCTGCAGGCGCAGCTCCGCGTCCTCCAGGCCGCGCGTCGCACGCAGAACGTCGAGCCGACCGGCCACGCGGTGCGGATGGATGCGCTGCACCTCATCCGGGCAGCGGCCGAGTTCGCCGACACGCTCGAGCGCGACGCACAGACCGCTTCCGCCGCGCAGATGCAGCGCACGGAGGAGGAGGTGCGCCAGCGCCAGCGCGAGCTTCAGGCGCGCGAGGCGGAGGTGGAGCGCTACCGCGCCGAGTCCGAGCGCCTGCGCGCCGAGATCCTGAACGCCGCGCGAACCGAGGCCCGCGACCTCCTCGCGAAGGCGAACGCCGACGCGACGCGCGAGCTCCGCGAGGCGGAGACCCGCGGCGCGCGCCTCCTCGAGCAGTCGCGCCACCAGGCGACCGAGCTCACGAACGCCGCGCGCGCCGAGGTCGAGCAGACGCTCGAGTGGGCACGCGCGCAGGCAACGGCCGTGATGGCGCGTGCGCAGAAGGGCGCCGAGCAGCTGCTCGCCGCGGCCGGGCTCGGCGAGCCCGCGATCAGCCAGGTGGTCGAGGCGATCCTGAGCGCGAACGAGCGCGAGCTCGGGGCGTCGCGTCCGGTGGCGCAGCGGCCGGTCGAGTCGTTCGCCGGCGGGCCGCCCGCGACCCCCGCGCCAGCCGACACGCCGCCCGTCTCCGCACCGCCCGTCTCCGCACCGCCCGTCTCGGAGGCTCCGCCACTCGCCGACGCCTCCCGCGCCGACGATTCGGCCGCACCGCCGACCTCGCCGCCCGCTCCCGCCGACGCCGGTCCCTCGGCGGACGAGGCACACGGCGCGGAGACCGCGGCGGCCGCCGAGCGAGAGGACGCGCCCGCGCCGCCGCCGGTCTCAGGGCCCCCGCCGCCCGCGCAGCCGCTCGCCGATGCCGCACCGTCCGCCGACGCCGAGCCCGGCGCGGCCGACGCGGACGCGGAGCGGCGCCCCGAGCAACAGTAGGTCGCGGGCGTGGCCGGACGCGTCTGGCGGCGGTTCTTCCTCCTCGCCCTCTTCCTGCTCGCGGTCGCCGTCGTCGTCGGCCTGCTCGGGCTCGAGCGCGACGAGATCATCGCCGTGATGCTCGTCGCATACCTCGTCACGGTGGGCGTCGAGTGGGCGGCATCCCGGCCTCGCTCGGCCGCCGACGGCGCGGAGTCGAGGGCGACGCCTGCTCCGGCCGTCGCGGCGGCACACGCGCCGGCGCCCGCCCCCGCCGCGAC
>DATMJW010000157.1:0-37561 GCA_035553355.1 Gaiellaceae bacterium
TGCGCCCTTCAGCAGCACGGTGCGGAGAGACGGCCGCCCGTCGGGAGCCGCGGTCGCGAGGGCGACGGCCTCGGGCACGGCGACGACGGCCGCCGCCTCGGCGAACCAGCGGTCGAACTGCGCGAGCGGATCCGGATCGAGGTCGCGGACGTCCACCGCCGAGACGATACGCCGTCGGCGCTGTATAGAGACCATTCACGTATGCACGCAGCCGTCGGCTGCGCTACGCTGGCCGCATGGCGACGACGAGGACGATCGAACTGCGGACGGCGGTCCCGGGACCGCGCGGCCGTGCGATCCTCGAGCGCAAGGAGCGTGTGATCGCAGCGGCGAAGGCGATCACGCTGCCGGTCGTCGCCGCCGAGGCGCGCGGGTCGACGATCACCGACGTCGACGGCAACACCTTCATCGACTTCACCGGCGGCGTCGGCTGCCTGAACGTCGGGCACTCCAACCCGCGCGTCGTCGAGGCGGCGACCGAGCAGCTCGAGCGCTTCACGCACACCGACTTCACGGTCGTCCCGTACGAGCTCTACGTGACGCTCGCCGAGCGGTTGCTCGCGCTCGCGCCCTTCCGCGGGCCCGCCAAGGCGGCCTTCTTCAACGCGGGGACCGAGGCCGTCGAGAACGCGGTCAAGTTCGCTCGTCTCTCCACCCGTCGGCCTGCGGTGATCGCATTCGACGGTGCGTTCCACGGGCGCACGCTGCTCTCGATGACCCTGACGTCGCGGCCGCACCCGTACAAGGCCGGGATGGGGCCGCTCGCGCCCGAGGTGTACCGCGCCCCGTTCCCGTACGAGTACCGCGGCGTCGACGCGGAGACGGCGCTGCGGGAGCTGCGCGGCCTCTTCACGACGCACGTGGCCGCGGAGCAGGTGGCGGCGATCGTGGTCGAGCCGGAGCAGGGCGAGGGCGGCTTCGTGCCCGCACCGCTCGAGTTCATGCAGGGGCTGCGCCGCATCTGCGACGAGCACGGGATCGTGCTGATCGTCGACGAGGTGCAGACGGGCTTCGGCCGCACCGGCAAGCTCTTCGCCACCGAGCACTACGGCATCGAGCCCGACCTGATGACGCTCGCGAAGTCGATCGCCGGCGGGCTGCCGCTCTCGGCGGTCCTCGGCAAGGCCGAGATCCTCGACGCCGCACACGAGGGCGCCGTCGGTGGGACCTTCGTCGGCAACCCGGTCGCGCAGGCCGCGGCACTCGCGGTCCTGGACGCGTTCGAGTCCGACGGGATCCTCGACCGGGCGGCGACGGTCGCCGAGACGATGCGCGGACGGATGGAGCGCTGGCAGGAGCGCTACCCCGCGATCGGCGACGTCCGTGGCCTCGGCGCGATGCTCGCGCTCGAGCTCGTCCGCGACCGCGAGACGAAGGAGCCGGCGCCCGAGCTCGCGACGGCGATCGTCGAGGCGGCGCTCGAGCGCGGCCTGCTCCTCCTGAAGGCCGGCGTGCACGGGAACTGCATCCGCGTCCTCTCGCCGCTCGTGATCACGGACGCCGAGCTCGAAGAGGCGCTCGCGGTGTGGGAAGACGCCCTCGCCGCCGCGCTCGCCTGAGCGACCTCCCGGTTCCGATTTCGGCCGCCACGGGAACGGTACCGTGGTGGCAGTGGGGCAGCTGATAGCGGAACGGTACGAGCTGAAGAACGTCGTGGGGACCGGCGGGATGTCGAGCGTCTACTGCGCGCACGACACCCTCCTCGAGCGGAACGTCGCGCTCAAGATCCTGCACGAGCACTACAGCGAGGACGAGGACTACGTCGAGCGGTTCCGGCGCGAGGCGCGCGCCGCGGCGCAGCTCTCGCACCCCGGCATCGTGACGGTGATCGACCGTGGCGAGCAGGACGGCCGGCAGTTCATCGTCTTCGAGTTCGTCGACGGCGAGACGCTGAAGGACGCGATCGAGCGCGAGGGGCCGCTTCCGGTGCGGCGCGCGATCGAGCTCGGGCTCCAGATCGGGCGCGCGCTCGCGTTCGCGCACGAGCAGGGTCTCGTGCACCGCGACGTGAAGCCGCAGAACGTGCTCCTGAACGGGGACGGTCGCGCGAAGGTGACGGACTTCGGGATCGCTCGCACGCTCGACGCCGTCGGTCACACCGAGACCGGCACCGTGCTCGGGACGAGCCACTACATCGCGCCGGAGCAGGCGCGCGGCGAGCGCGTCGACGCGCAGACGGACGTCTACGCGTTCGGCGTCGTCCTCTTCGAGCTCCTCGCAGGCGAGGTCCCGTACACCGGCGACAACTTCCTCACGGTCGCGATGCGGCACGTGAACGAGCCCGTCCCGAGCCTGCTCGAGCGCCGGCCCGACTGCCCGGTGCGGCTCGCCGCGCTCGTCGAGCGCTGCATGGCGAAGCTCCCGGCCGACCGCCCCGCCTCGATGGGCGACGTCGTCGGCGAGCTCGAGGCGTGCCTCGCCGACCTCGACGCGCGGGTCGACGGCGACGCGACGATGATCGCGAAGGCGCCTCCGGTGCGCGCGCCGCGCCGCCGCCGCTCGCGCCCCGCGAGGCCGATCGGCACCGCCGTTCCGCCTCGCCGCCGTCGCAGCCTCGCGCCGCTCCTCCTCTTCCTCGGGCTCGCGGCGCTCGCAGCCGCGGTCGCCGGCTTCGCACTCTCGCGCGGCGACGGCGCCGACGCGGCGCAGGGGAGCCAGGCCGGTGGCGGCGCCGCGCCCGTCGAACTGCGCGGCGTTGCGTCGTACGACCCGCAGGGCGACGACGCCGAGCATCCGGAGGCTGTCGCGCGCGCCACCGACTCCGACCCGTCCTCCTACTGGCCGACGGAGTCGTACTACAGCGGCTTCGAGAAGGAGGGCGTGGGGCTCGTGCTCCAGGCGCAGGGCGAGCCCTCCCGCCTCACCGTGACCACCGACACGCCCGGCTACACGGCCGAGATCCGTGCGGGCGACGCCGCAGAGGGCCCGTTCGACCGCGTCGTCGGCCCGTCGCAGACGGTGGGTGCGCAAACGACGTGGCAGCTCGAGGGCGAGCCTGCTCCGTACTACGTCGTCTGGATCACGCAGCTCGACAGGTTCGCGCGCGTGAACGAAGTCCGCGCCGTCGGCTAGTAGCGCAGGCGCGACCGGCGTTCGTGGCGCTCGAGCGCGAGCGCGATCAGGCGGTCGAGCAGCTCCGCGTACGGGATCCCGGAGGCGGCGAAGAGGCTCGCGTAGACGCTCGTCGGCGTGAAGCCGGGGATCGTGTTCAGCTCGTTGACGACGACCTCGCCGTCCTCGCGCACGAAGAAGTCGACGCGCGCCATCCCCTCGCACTCCGTCGCCACGAACGCGTCCACCGACAGCTCCTGCACGCGGCGCACCGTCTCGTCGGGGATCCGTGCCGGGATCACGATGTCGGAGCCGCCGGCGTCGTACTTCGCCGCGTAGTCGTACCACTCGGCGTGCGGCACGATCTCGCCGACGACCGACGCGAGCGGGGCGTCCTCCGCGCCGAGATTCCCGAGCACGCCGCACTCGACCTCCGTCCCCGCGACGAACTCCTCGACGAGCACCTTCTCGTCGTGCTCGCGCGCGAGCGCCACCGCCGCCTCCAGCTCGGCCTCGTCGTGTGCCTTCGAGATGCCGACGGAGGAGCCGAGCCGCGCCGGCTTCACGAACACCGGGAAGCCGAACGGGTTCGCGACGGCGTCGCGGGGGCGCAGCGTCACGTTGCGCGCAACCGGGATGCCGCGGTCGCGCAGCACGGCCTTGAAGACGTCCTTGTCCATGCAGAGGGCGGAGCCGAGGACGCCGGCGCCCACGTAGGGGACGCCCGCGAGCTCGAGCAGGCCCTGAACCGTCCCGTCCTCGCCGAAGGGCCCGTGCAGGATCGGCAGCGCCACGTCGACCTCCGCGAGCGCGCGTGCGGGAGACGAGTCCGCGACCACCGGCAGCGTCTGCGGCACGCGCGCGTCGCCCGTCCCCGCGGCGAGCTCGCCGCCCGCTGCCCCCTCGAGCTCCCAGCGCCCGTCCCGGCCGATCGCAACCGTCGTCACCTCGTAGCGCGCGGGGTCGAGCGCCTCCAGCACCGAGCGCGCGGACGCGAGCGAGATCTCGTGCTCGCTCGAGCGCCCGCCGGCGATCAGCGCGACGCGGAGCCGCGGGCTCACGGGATCGGCGTCGTCTCGCCCGGTGGTGTCTCGGGCTCGGCAGGCTCGACGTAGCGACCGACGACGAGCGTCACGACCGAGTTCGGCTCGGCTTCGCTGCCGCCCTCGGGGCTCTGCGCGATCACGATCCCGTCGAGCGACGGGTCGTCCGTGTCCTGCCGCTGCACCTGCGAGCGTAGACCGGCCTCCCGGAGGAGCTGGCGCGCCGACTGCTCGTCCTGGCTCGTCACGTCGGGCACGCCCGTGGTCGAGGGGCCGGTGGACACCTGGACGGTGACGGTCGAGCCGCGCGCGGCGGTCTCGCCTGCGCCGGGGCTCTGCGCGACCACCGTGCCCTCGGGCTCGTCGCTCTCCACGTCCTCGCGTGTCACCTCGAACCCCTGGCCGAGGAGCTGCGACTCGGCCGACTCGTACGCCTGGCCGACCACGTTCGGCACCTCGATCGGGCGTGGCCCCTTCGAGACGTTGACGCGGACGCGCGTCCCTTCGACGACGGTCTCGCCCGCCTTCGGCGACTGGCCGGTGACGGTGTTCACGTCGCGGTCGGAGAAGATCTCCCGCACGTTCGGGCGGAGCCCGCGCTCCGTCAGGATCTGAACGGCCTCGTCGCGGCTGCGGCCGACCACCTCCGGCACCTCCACCCGTTTCTTGCCGCTCGAGACGATGATCGTGACGAAGTTGCCGCGTTCCATGCGCACGGGCGGCTCCGGGTCCTGCTCGGCCACCACGCCCCGCTTCACGTCCGAGTGCGGGAGCCGGCGCACGTTCGGCTCGAGGCCGCGCTCCCGGATCTGCCGGACCGCGAGCGCCTCCTCGAGCCCGACGACGTCGGGCACCGTCACCTGCGCCGTCGCGCTCAGCTGATCCTGGATGCGGTCGTAGACGAAGAACCCGCCGACGAGCGCGCCCGCGAGCAACAGGATCGCGAGAAGCCACGGCCAGATCGCGCGGCGGCGCGGCGGCGCGTCGTACTCGTAGTAGCGCCCCGGCGTGTACGCCGTCGTGCCGGCGGCGGCGGCCGGCGCGGGCCGCACCGTCGTCAGCGCGTCCGTCACCTCGGTCCGCGAGAGCACCGACGTGGCCGCCTCGGCGGTCTCGGCCGAGACGCCGACACCACGGTCGATCCGCTCGAGGTCCGAGTCCATCTCCTCCGCGGTGCGGTAGCGCTCGGCCGTGTCCTTCGCGAGCGCGCGCAGCACCGCGTAGTCCAGGTCGCGCGGGATCTCCGGTCGCAGCGCCGACGGCGGCTCCGGCGGCTGCGACAGGTGCTTCATCGCGATCTCCACCGGCGTCTCCCCGGTGAACGGCACCTTCCCCGTGAGCAGCTCGTAGAGGACGATGCCGGTCGAGTAGAGGTCGGAGCTCTGGTCCACGGGCGCCCCGCGCGCCTGCTCGGGAGAGAGGTACTGCGCGGTGCCGATGATCGAGCCGGCCTCCGTCATCTGGCTCGCGCCGGCGCGCGCGATGCCGAAGTCCATCACCTTGACGCGCCCCTCGGAGTCGACGATCACGTTGTGCGGCTTGATGTCGCGGTGGACGATCCCGTTCCGGTGCGCGAACCGCAGCGCCGCGAGGATCTGCCGCGTGTAGTCGATCGCGAGCCCGACCGGGGACGGGCCGCGCGCCACGAGCAGCTCCTTCAGCGTGCGCCCCTCGACGTACTCCATCGCGATGTAGTACGAGCCCTGCGCCTCGCCGCGGTCGTACACCGACACGATGTTCGGGTGCGAGAGGCCCGCGGCGTTCTGCGCCTCGCGGCGGAAGCGCTCGACGAACTGCTCGTCGCTTGCGTGCCGCTCGTCGAGCACCTTGATCGCGACGCGGCGGCCGAGCTCCTGGTCCTCGGCGAGGTAGACGTTCGCCATCCCGCCGGCGCCGACCTTCCGCAGGATGCGGTACCGGTCGTCGAAGAGCGTGTCGATGAGGGGGTCGGTGACGGTCACGGCTTCGGTCCTCGCTACGAGTTCGCCGTGCCACCGAGGAGTGCCTGCAAGACCTGCCGTGCCGCCGGCGCGGCCAGCTCGCCGCCCGTCCCGTTCTGCTGCTCGAGCGCGACCGCGATCGCGACCTGCGGCCGCTCGCGTCCGGCGAAGGCGATGAACCACGCGTTGTTCGTCCCGGCGACGCCCGTCTCGGCGGTCCCCGTCTTGCCGCCGACCGTGACGCCCGGGATCTTCGCGGCGGTCCCGGTGCCGCCCTCGACTGCGACCTGCATCATCGCGGCGACGGACGCCGCCGTCTCGGCGCTGACGGCGCGACCGAGCTCCTCCGGCTTCTTGCGCACGAGGACGCCGCCATTCGGCGCCAGGATCCGGTCGATGACCTGCGGCTTCATCACGACGCCCCCGTTCGCGATCCCCGCGGCGACCATCGCCATCTGCAGCGGCGTGACGAGGAGCCGCTCCTGGCCGAACGCGAAGCGGCCGGCGTCGACGTCGCTGTCGTCCTCGGGGTCGAACAGCTCGCCCTCGGAGTAGAGGCCGCTCGCGACGCGCTCGTTGTCGGGGGTCTCGAGCGGTGGCGGCTCGTAGAACCCGAACTTCTTCGCCTGCTCGACGATCGCCGTCGAGCCGAGGTTCTTGCCGATGTTGCAGAAGACGGAGTTGATCGAGTACCGCAGCGCCGTCCGCAGGTCGACGTTGCCGAAGGGTGAGTTGGTGTCGTAGTTGTTGACGCGGCGGCCGTAGACCTCGCAGTAGCCGGGGTCGTTGAAGCGCGAGGTCGTGTCGTACTCGCCGGACTCGAGCGCGGCGGCGAGCGTCACGACCTTGAAGGTCGAGCCGGGCGCGTACAGCCCGTAGGTCGCGCGGTTGAAGAGCGGCGCGACCGGCCGGCACGGCGCCGTGATGCGCTCGAGCGCCGAGAAGTCGCGTTCGATCGTGTTCTGGTCGTACGTGGGTGAGCTCGCCATCACGAGCACCTTCCCGGTCGCCGGCTCGAGCGCGACGATCGCACCGCAACGGCCGCCGAGCGCTTGCATCGCCGCCGCCTGCGCGCGCATGTTCAGCGTCAGCACGAGGCTGTTCCCCTCGACCGTCGCGCCCGTGATGTCGTCGAGCGTCCGGTCGACGACCGTCGAGAGGTTCTGGTTCGAGGCCGTCAGGTAGTCGTTCTGCGACCGCTCGAGCCCGGCACGCGCCCGCGCCTGCGTCGAGTAGCCGACGACGTGCGCGGCGAGCCCGTTCGGCGGGTACTCGCGGAAGTAGAGCCTGCGCCCGCCGACGCGGCGCGCCTCCGTCGATGCCAGCTGCGTCCGCGGCTGCTGCCCGAAGATGAGGCCGCGTTTGATCGTGAACTGCGCGACGCGCTGGATCTGGTTGTCCTGGCGATCCTTCAGGTCGCCCGCCGCCCACGCCTGCCAGTACGTCGTGGCGACGACGAGCACGACCATCAGCAGGCTGCCGACGAGCGCGAGGCGGCCGATCGCCCTGTTCACGCCGACGCCCTCATCTCGGCGCGTTCGCCCGGTTCGAGACGAGCAGGAGCCCCGCGAGCAGGACGAAGTTGGCGACGACGCTCGACCCGCCGTACGAGACGAACGGCAGCGTGATCCCGGTCAGCGGGATCACGCGGAGGACACCGCCGACGATGATGAACGTCTGCAGCGCGAAGCCGAACGTCAGGCCGGCGGCGAGCAGCTTCGAGAACCCGTCGTCGGCCTGCAGCGCGACGCGCATCCCGCGCGTGATGAAGAGCATGAAGACGAGGAGGAGGGCGGAGGCCCCTACGAGCCCGAGCTCCTGGGCGATCGCCGAGTAGATGAAGTCGGTGTTGAGGAACGGGATGATCGGCTCCCCGCTCGTCGTCGTGAACGTGCCGCGCCCGAGCCCGGTGCCGCCGTAGCCGCCGTTCCCGATCGAGTACAGGCTCTTCACGAGCTGGAAGGAGCCGCAGTCCTGCCGCAGCGCGAGCTCGCCCGTCTGGGCGCACGGCACCGGCTCCGACGTCCACGGCTCGAGCCAGATCGTGATCCGCTGCTGCACGTGCCCGACGACGTGGTAGACGGCGGCGGAGCCGGCGATGAAGAGCGCGAGGCCGGCGGCGACGAACGCCGCGCGGCCGGTCGCGACGTAGAGCATCGCGAGGAAGATCCCGAACTGGAGCAGCGCGCTGCCGAGATCGTTCGTCTGGAGGAGGACGAGCATCGCTGCGCCCCAGATCAGGAAGAGCGGCCCGAAGTCCTTGATCCTCCCCTGGGCGAGCACCTCGCGCTTGTCGCGCAGGTAGCCGGCGAGGAAGACGATCAGGAAGATCTTCGCGAGCTCTCCCGGCTGGAACTGGAGCGGGCCGACCCGCACCCAGAGGCGCGCGCCGTTCACCGTCTGGCCGATCAGCGGCAGCGCGGGGAGGGCGAGCAGGAGGACGGCGGTGACACCGAAGAGGTACTTGTAGCTCTCGACGACGCGGTAGTCGTGGCGGAGCGCGTAGAGCGTGAGCGCGAAGAGCGCGACGCCGATCACGATCCAGAGGCTCTGCTTGAACGCGTCGTCGGGGTCGAGGCGGTAGATCATCGTCACCCCGATGGCGGAGAGGAGCGCCGCCATCGGCAGCAGGTACCCGTCGGCGTACGGGACCGTGCGTCGCGCGACGAGGTGCGCGGCGAGGTAGAGCCCGAGGAAGAGGCCCGCGTACGTCAGCGACTCCGTCGAGACGAGCTCCTGCCGCGCGATGTACACGCTCGCGAACCCCATCGCGGTCAGCAGGCCCACGACGACGAGGTTCAGGAGCTCGCGGTTGCGCTCGGTCAGCGGAGGATCCCCCAGACCACGAGCAGCGCGAGCGCCGCGACGAGGACGAGCAGGAGCAGGAACGGCGCGAGCGCCCGTCGCGGCTCGGGCCGCGGCTCGCGGCGCGCGGACGCGGGTGCCTCCGCGGCGGCCGCCTCGCGCTGGAGGTGGCGCTCGATCTCGGCCGTCGAGACGACTGCCGTATCGACGACGGGGACGGCGTCGAGGCCGGAGAGGGTGTCCTCGTCGTCGGCCGCGGGCGCCGCCGGCGGCGGCGACATGCGCACCGTCTCCTCGACGGCCGCTCCCTCGGCGGCCATCGCGAAGACGACGACGGTGATGTTGTCGTCGCCGCCGTTGGAGTTCGCCGCCTCCACGAGCCTCCGCGCCGCGAGGTCGAGGTCGTCGTTCGCCTCGAGGAGCTCGAGGATCTCGCGGTCCGAGAGCATGTCGGTGAGCCCGTCGGAGCAGAGGAGGTAGAGGTCGTCGGGCTCCGCTTCCACGGTGAAGGTGTCGACGTCCACGTCCGGCTCGGTACCGAGGGCCCGCGTGATCACCGAGCGCTGCGGGTGCACGTCGGCCTCCTCGCGTGACAGGCGCCCGCTGCGGACGAGCTCCCCGACGAGCGAGTGGTCGTCGGTGAGCTGCTCGATCTCGCCACCGCGTACCCGGTAGGCGCGCGAGTCGCCGACATGACCGAACGCGATCTGCGACCCGTCGACGAGAGCGACGGTCATCGTCGTCCCCATCCCGGAGGTCTCCTCGTCCTCGCTCGAGCGCTGGAAGACACGGCGGTTCGCCTCGCGGATCAACTCCGCCACGCGCTCCTCGCCGCGCTCGTCGCCCACGCCCTCGTCGACGACCGCGGCCGCGAGGCGGGACGCGACCTCGCCCGCGCGGGCACCGCCCATCCCGTCCGCGATCGCGAACACGGGCGGCGAGACGACGTAGGAGTCCTCGTTGTGGCGCCGCCGCCGACCGGTGTCGGTCGCACCTGCGGAGCGTCCGAGCGTCCCCGGCATCAGAGCTCCACCCGCAGGTCGGTCTGGCCGACGCGGACGACGTCGCCCTTGTCGAGCCGCCGCGGTGTCGTCACGCGGCCGCCGTTGACGAACGTCCCGTTCGTCGAGCCGAGGTCCTCGAGCCAGATCCCGTCGCGCCGCGGGTCGAAGCGCGCGTGCTGCGCGGAGGCGAACTCGTCCCCGTCCAGCGGCACGTCGTTCTGCGCACCGCGGCCGACGAGCACGGGGAGCGAGTCGATGCCGATCTCCTCGCCCGGATCGAGAACCGTGCTCTTCACGACGACGAGCCGCGCGGACGCGCGCGGCCGCAGCCCCGCGGAGGCCGCCTGTCCCGGTGAGATGATCTGGCTCTCCTGCGCGACGGCTCGGCCGCTGCGGAAGTCGACGCTCGCGCTGCGGACGATCCGCCAGATGAAGAGGTAGAGCAGGACGAGGAACGCGATCTTGAGCGCGAGGAGGACGACGTCGATGTCGAGGTTGCTCACGAGCCCGGCACCGTCCGTCCGAACGTCAGCTCCGTCCCGCCCAGGGTGATGCGGTCTCCGTCGCGGAGCTTCGCGCGCGGGACCCGCTTCCCGTTCACCTCCGTCCCGTTCGTCGAGTCGAGGTCGACCACCCACCACGAGGAGCCCTCCTGGCGCAGCTCCGCGTGCCGCCGCGAGACGTTCGCGTCGGGCACCTGCACGTCGCACTCCTTCGAGCGGCCGAGGACGACGCGGCGCTGCGAGACGGTGTGCGCGCGCCCGTTCATCGTCAGCGTCACGATCTCGCGCTCGACGCCGAGGTCGACGGGCGACGCCGCCTCGGTCGCCTGCGGCGGCACCTTCGGCTTGTAGATCATCGTCGCGCCCGGCTCGACCTGCTCTGCCGGCTCGTCGCGCCGCGGCGCCCGCTTGCCCTCCGGCTGCACCATCCGCGTCGCGATCCCGAACTCGCCGACGCCGAGGTCGTCGTCGGTGTGGAGGACGACGCGCGGCGGTGTCAGCATCGCGTAGCTCTCGCGGCGCGCGTGCTCGACGAGGTAGTCCTGCAGCTCGCCGACGAGCGAGCCCTCGTAGCTCCGGAACTGCTCGCGGTCGTTCGGGGAGAGGTAGATCGAGTACTCGTTCGGGACGTAGACACGCGAGACCGAGATCGTGCGGTGCTCGTCCATCTCCTTCGCGAGCTTGCGCGCGAGCTCGACCGGCTGGACGTGCGTCCTGAAGGCGCGGCCGAACATGCCCTCGAAGAGCCCTTCGATCTTCTGCTCGATGCTGCGGAGGACGCTCATTGAGGCTCCGGTGGTGGTTCCCCGGAGGGGCCGAGTCTAATGCTCGGGTTCGGGCACGGGCCGCAGCGGCGAGCTGCACTCGAACCAGAGGACGCCGCAGAGGAGCCACGTCCCGGCGACGACCGGAAGCGCGGGCGCCGAGGGCGCCGCGAGGAAGACGAGCGCGAGTGCGGCGGCGCCGAGGCCGGCGACGCGCCACGGCGTGCGCGCGAACGGGACGGCGAGCGCCGCGACGGCGACCGCTGCGAGCACGAGTGCGAGCGACGGCGGCGTCGCGGCGAGCAGCGACCGCGCAGCGGCCTCCGCGCTCTCCTCGCCGGCGAGCCCGACCGCCTGCGCCGCGCTCGTTCCGAAAGGGAGCTCGACGCCGCGGATCCCGGCGACGGCCGCCGCGAGCACGACGGCCGCTGCGGCGTGAGCGGCACGCAGGACGTGGTCGCGTGCGGGCCGCGCGAGGAGCGGTACGAGCGCGAGCAGCCCGAGCGGTGCGAGCAGCGGCCCCGCGAACGGCACGAGCGCCGTGCGCGGGTCGCGCCACGTGAGGGCGAGCCACACGGCGGCGACGGCACCCCACAGGAGCGCGAGGCCGAGGGCGAGGTTCCCGAGCGGCAGCACCGGGACCGCGAGCGCGAGCGCCACGCCCAGGCGCGGCGAGAGCGCCGTCGCGGCTGCTGCGGCGGCGCCGAGCGGCGCCCACCAGCCCGCCGGGTAGAACGGCAGCACCGCCGCGCCGCCCGCGGCCGCGACCGCCGCGAGTGCCGGCGGGGCGAGCTTCGGGGCGAGCGCCGTCGCGCTCTTCGCGGAGAGCTCGGGAAGGGCCCGGGTACGCGGCGCGCGCGAGCGCTTGCCGTCGGGCCGGCGGCTGCCGAGCGCGGCGCGGAGGTCGTCCGCGAGCGCCGCGGCAGAGGGGCGCCGCGAAGGCTGGGGCGCGAGCGCCGCCGCGACGGCGCGCAGGAGCCGCGGCGGCAGGTCCGGCCGCACGCTCTCGAGCGGCGGCGGCCCGCTCTCGATCGCGCCGGCCATCTGCGGCAGGGGGACGCCCCAGAACGGGTGGCGTCGCGCGAGCGCCTCCCAGAGGACGATCCCGACGGCCCACACGTCGCTCGCGGGGCACGCCTCCTCGCCCCGGAGCCGCTCGGGCGAGATGTACGCGAGCGTCCCCGGGACGTCGCCGACCGCCGTCAGCGTCTCCGCCTCGTCGAACTGTGCGAGCCCGAAGTCGAGAACGCGAACCGACAGCCGCTCCTCGTCGGCGAGCAGCACGTTCGACGGCTTCACGTCGCGATGGACGATCCCGCGGGAGTGCGCGTGCGCGAGCCCGTCGAGGATCTGCGCGCACGCCTCCACGGCGGCGCGCTCGCCGAGCGCACCCGCGCGCATCGCCTCCCGGAGCGTCCGTCCGCCGACGTACTCGTACGCGATGTAGACATGACCGGAGTCGCCGCCGAACCCGTAGGCGCGCAGACAGCGCTCGTGCCGGAGCCGCGCCGCCGCCTCGGCCTCGCGCTCCGCGCGGAGGGCGGCCTTCCCTTCGCGCGGCACGATCTTGAGCGCGACGTCGAGCCCCGTCTGCTCGTCGCGCGCGAGCCACACCGACCCCGACGCGCCGCTCCCGAGCGGCCGCAGCGGGCGGTACCGGTCGAGGACCAGCTCGGGACGCGGAAGTGCGGGCAGCGCCGACGACACCGTTTCTCCCTTGGCCGCGGCAGGAGAAAGTCCTGCGCCGGCCGAACATCCGGGTACAGTGGACCCGCTGAACCCCTGCACGCCCCCGATTTCGACCCCGGCATGAGCGAGCGCGAACCCGACTTCGAGTTCGACTTCTTCGACGAGCCCGAGACGCAGGAGGCGGCGCCGCGCGAGCGGACGCTGCGGCGGCCGCTCGGCGGGCGCGGGAACGGGAACGGGCGCGGGCCGCGCAAGCCGATCCGCCCGGCCGCCGGCTTCACCCCGCTCCTGCGGCTCGTCGCCCTCATCGCCGGCGCGATCTTCGTCGTCGTGCTGCTCGTCCTCTGGGGTCAGAGCTGCCAGGCGGACCGGCGGCAGGACGCCTACCGCGACTACGTGCAGCAGGCGGCTGCCGTCGGCGACGAGTCGCAGCGGATCGGCCGCCGGCTGAGCGACGTGCTGACGACGCCCGAGATCACGCCTGCGGAGTTGCAGACGCAGCTGAACGGGCTCGCGAACCAGCAGCGGCTGACGGTGAACCGCGCGGAGGCGCTCGAGCCGCCGGGCCCGCTCCGCCGCTGGCACGAGAACCTCGTCGAGGCGCTCGAGTTCCGCGTCACCGGCCTCGCCGGCCTCGCGGCCGCGTTCCGCCGCACCGCCGGGACGGAGGACGCGACCGCCGCAGGCTCGCTGCTCGCCGCGCAGGCGCAGCGGCTGGTCGCGAGCGACGTGATCTGGGACGATCGCTACAAGGAGCCCGTGATCGCGGAACTGCGCGCGCAGGACGTGAGCGGCGTCGAGGTCCCCGACTCGAACTTCGTGCAGACGCCTGACCTCGCGAGCCAGCGCTCGATGATCCCCATCTGGCAGCGCGTGAACGGCGCGCCGGCTGCGGGCGCGGGAGACGACGAGACGGCCGGCGGTCTCCACGGGACGGAGATCGAGGCGGTGCGGGTGCGGCCGTCCGGGCAGCAGCTCTCGGCGACGGCGGAGAACACCGTCGTCGCGTCGACCGATCTCGCGTTCGAGGTCGCGGTCCGGAACGGCGGCGACCACCAGGAGGTCAAGATCGAGGTGACGCTGACGATCCAGCAGCAGCCGAACCCGGTCGAGAAGACGCAGACGATCGACCTGATCAACCCGGGCGAAACGAAGGTCGTGACGTTCCGCGACTTCCCGTCGATCGATTTCGGCGAGCCGCGGACCCTTCGCGTCGACGTGGCGCCGGTGCCGCAGGAGTCGTACACCGAGAACAACTCGGCGGAGTACCGGGTCTCCTTCTCGATCGAGTGACGGTCGAGCTCGTCGTCGCGATCGCCGCGGCAGGGGTCGCCGGCGTCGCTCTCGGCCTCGTCCTCCTGCTCTGGGTGCGGCTGCGGCGCCTGCGCGAGGCGCAGCGGGTGGTGCTCGGCGGGTCGAAGGCCGACCTCGTCGACTTCGCGGTCTCGCTCCAGGGACGCATCGACGACCTCCACCGCGCCGTGGACGAGGTCGCAGCCGCCCTCTCCCGCGTCGACAAGCGCGTCGACGGTGCGCTGACGAACACATCCGTCGTCCGCTACGACGCCTACGCCGGCACCGGCGGGCACCAGTCGGCGTCGTTCGCGTTCCTCGACGCGACGCGGACGGGGACGGTGGTGACGGCGATCCAGGGTCGCGACTACGCGCGGCTCTACGTGAAGGAGCTCGACCGCGGGCGTGCCCCCGTCGCTCTCTCGCCCGAGGAGCTCGAGGCGGTCGAGCGCGCGATGGCGCGCTGAGAGCTGCCGGCGCGGAAGTCTCGGCAGCGGCTCCGGTGGGTACGCTTCGCCCGAGTTGCAACAGGTCCTCGTCCTGAACGCGAGCTACGAGCCGCTGAACGTGTGCTCGGTGCGCCGTGCGCACGTGCTCGTGTGGAAGGGGAAGGCGGAGGTACTGGAGAGCCTGCCGCGCGGCCTCCGCAGCGCGACCGACACCTACGTCTGGCCGCACGTGATCCGGCTCGTCCAGTACGTCCGCGTCCCGCGCGCGATCCAGCGGAAGATCTCGCGCCGCGCGCTCTTCGCCCGCGACGGCTGGCGCTGCGTCTACTGCGGCACCGCGAGCCCACGGCTGACGCTCGACCACGTCGTCCCGCGGTCCCGCGGCGGGGAATCGGTGTGGGAGAACGTCGTCACCGCGTGCGCGCCGTGCAACCTCCGCAAGGGGAACCGCCTCCTCGAGGAGAGCGGGCTCACGCTGCACCGGCCGCCGCGCCCGCCGGCGCCGGTCCTCTTCATCCACCTCGCGACGCCGACGATCCCGACGACGTGGCAGCGCTACCTGCCGCAGCCGTCGTCGGCCGCCGCGTAACTCAGCCGCGCTCGACCGGGAGACCCCGGCGGCACCACTCGCTCCAGGAGCCGGGATAGAGGCGCACGTCCGGACGCCCCGCGAGCGTCAGCGAGAGCGCGTCCACGCACGCCGTCACGCCCGAGCCGCAGTAGACGACGACCTCCTCCGCTGCGAGGAGTTCCGGCGGGGCGGGGAACGCGTCCGTGAACGGGAGGTTGCGCGCGCCCGGGATCCGCCCCGCCACCGGATCGAGCGGCTCCACCTCGCCGCGCCACCGCTCGGGCGCCCGCGCGTCGACGAGGACGAGCCGCTCGTCGCCGAGCCGCTCGAGCAGCTCCTCGGCCGTCGCGACGTCGTCGTCGCGCGGGCGGGGAACGAACGTCCGCGGCGGCGGCGTCTCGTCGTCGGCACGGAGCGGCCCGCGCCAGGCGTCGAATGCGATCACGCCGACGGCGTCGTGCCCGAAGTGACGCAGGAGCCACCACAGCCGCGCGGCCCAGCCGGTGCCGGCGTCGTAGGCGGCGACGAGGACGCCGTCGTCGATCCCGGCGCGCGATGCCCAGCGCGCGAATTCCTCGGCGGACGGGAGCGGGTGCCGGCCGCCGCCGTCGCTCCCGGTGAGATCCGCCTCCGTGTCGGCCCACGCCGCGCCCGGCACGTGCCCGGCGAGGTAGTCCTCCCGCGGGCGACAGTCGACGAACCGCGTCTCCACGAGCGCACTGTGACGGATCGGGGCGCCGGCGGCGTAGAGGGGGCATGAGAAAACTCCTGATCGTCCTCAGCAGCCTGACCGCCGTCGCGGCCCTCGTCGCCGTGACGCACGCGGGCGACGCGCCCGCCGCATCGCCCGAGCCCGCCGACGGCATCACGGCGCACGGCACCGCCTCCGTCGCAGCCGCTCCGGATCGTGCCGAGCTGACGTTCGGTGTCGAGACGCAGGCGCCGACGGCGAAGGCGGCGCTCGCGCAGAACGCATCGGCGATGCGCACGCTCGTCGGCGCTCTCCGGCAGGCCGGAGCGACCGACCTCCGCACGCAGTACGTCGGCCTGTCCCCGCGCCACGTCGAGGGAAAGGGCGTCGACGGGTACAACGCCTACAACTCCGTCTCCGCGACGGTCCGCCAACTCGGGCGCGTCGGCGCGGTGATCGACGCTGCCGTCGAGGCCGGGGCGAACCAGGTCTCCGGCCCGATGTTCGCGCACGGCGACGCGCGGGCGCTCTACCGCCAGGCGCTCGCGGCCGCGGTCGCGAACGCACGCGCGAACGCGCAGGCGCTCGCGCAGGCGGCCGGCCTCACCCTCGGCCGCGTCACGGCCGTGGTCGAGACGGGGGGCGCCCCGGTGCACGAGCGCCTCAAGGCCGAGGCCGCCGACTCCGCCGGCGGCACCGTGGTCGAGCCGGGAACGCAGGACGTCACGGCCTCCGTCACCGTCACCTTCGCCGCGTCCTAGCCCGAAGCCGTCGCGACTCGAGCGCGGCACGCGCTCGCGGGGGAGGAGCCCCGCGAGCGCGGCCGCGCGCCCCGCGCCGTGTTGACCCCGCCGGCCGCGCGTTGGTATCGTCGGCGCGCGATGAGACTCCTCTTCCACGCCTAGGACACCCGCTGCCGCGCCCCGCCGGTCGGCGGGCGTCGCGTGCCTGGTCCTGGAGTCGCCGTGGGTGGCTCGTGTGTGAGTGAGGAGTTCCGAGATGAACGAGGTGGTCGAATTGAGTCGTCCCGTGCCCGCCGTGGAGGTCATCGACCTCCGCAAGGACTTCGTGCGCCGGGACAAGAAGGCGGGGCGCTTCGTCCGGAAGCGGAGGCCGGCGCTCGAGAGCGTGACGTTCACGCTTGCGCGCGGCGAGTGCGTCGCGATCCTGGGTCAGAACGGCTCGGGCAAGTCGACTCTGGTCCGGCTCCTGTCGACGCTGCTCCTGCACGACGGCGGCAGCGCCCGCGTCTTCGGGCACGACGTCTTCGCCGAGGCGCGGGCGGTGCAGCGGCTCGTCAACCGGGTCTCCGTCGAGGCGAGCTTCTTCAAGAAGATGTCCGCGGGTGAGAACCTGCACTACGCCGCGCGCTTCTACGGCATGGGCCCGGCGGCGACGAAGGAGCGGATCCCCGAGATCCTGAGCAAGGTCGGGTTCCCCGTCGACCGGCGGACGGAGCCGATGGAGAACCTTTCGCGCGGCATGCAGCAGAAGGTCGCGCTCGCGCGCGCGCTCCTCACGAGCCCCGTGCTGCTGCTCCTCGACGAGCCGACGACGGGGCTCGACCCGCGCTCGAAGCTCGAGGTGCAGGAGTTCATCCGCGAGGTGCGCGCAGAGCACGACGCGACGATCCTGCTCTGCACGCACGACCTCGCCGAGGCGGAGGCGCTCGCGGAGCGCATCGGCATCCTCGACCGTGGGCGGCTGCTCGCGCTCGAGCCTGCCGACGAGCTCAAGCGGCGCTACAGCGCGTCGACGCTCGAGGAGGCGTTCTTCGCCGCGACGGGGCGGACGTTCGAGGACGAGACCGACGAGGACGACGACAGGGAGGTGTTCGCATGAGAGCGATGGCGCTGTCGCTGCAACATCAGCTGATCGGGCTCGGCGGCGTCGTCGAGCGCAACGTCTATCTGACCCGCCGCTACATCTGGTGGGACCTCGCCTTCATGGTGTGGACGATCGCGAACACGCTCACGATCGTGTTCATCGCGGAGGGGATCGAGGCGACGGGCGGCTCGATCGACGTCCAGCGCGCGACCGCGATCCTGCTCATCGGCGCCGTCGTGTGGGCATACCTGGGAATCGTCTTCGAGTTCATGACGGAGACGGTCGCCTGGGAGCGCTGGGAGGGGACGATCGAGTACACGTTCATGGCTCCGCTCTCGCGCGCGATGCACCTCGGCGGGAGCGGCGTCTTCGCGATCCTCTACGGGCTCCTCCGCGCGACGATCCTGTTCGTCGTCGTCGCGCTCTTCTTCCGGCTCTCGCTGCCGGACGCGAACTACCTGGCGGCGTTCGTGCTGCTGATGATCGCGTCGGTCTCGTTCTTCGGGATCGGCGTCATGACGGCGGTGCTGCCGCTGATCTCGCCGGAGAAGGGAGCGCAGCTCGGGTACGTCGGCCAGGGGATGCTGCTCGTGGTCTCGGGCGTCTACTACCCGGTGACGGTGCTCCCCGAGTGGATGCAGTGGCTCTCGACGATCTCGCCGGCGACGTACGCGCTCCGCGGGATCCGGGCGTCGATCCTCGACGGCGCCGGCCTCGCGTGGGGAGACGTGTGGCCGCTGCTCGTGATCGGGGTCCTCTCGATCCCGATCGGGCTCGCCGTGTTCCAGGTCGGCGAATGGCACGCGAAGAAGCACGGGAAGCTGAAGCGATCGGGGTAGTGGCGGCCGGCCGGGGCACGCGGTATGCTCCCCCGGTCTTTGAGGCGACGAGGCCTCGGACGGAGCTCCTCGAGCTCTCCGTCCGGGGCCTTTTCGCATTTCTGGAGTCGGAACGAGAGGAGCAGGCGGCATGGCGATGGTCGAGAGCAGGCATCGGGCGACGTCGGACCCGGAGGCGCGGCGGCGGGTGCTCGAGCAGATCGAGTCGGAGGGCGTGGAGTACGTCCTCTTCTGGTTCACCGATCTCGAGGGGCACCTGAAGAGCTTCGCGATCACCCCCAAGGAGATCGAGGCGGCGCTGAACGACGGGATGGGCTTCGACGGCTCGTCGATCACGGGCTTCAACGCGATCGAGGAGTCGGACATGGTCGCGATCCCGGACCCCGAGACGTTCCGCCTGATGCCGAACGGCGGCACGAAGGTCGGACGCATGATCTGCGACATCGTCACCCCCGACGGCCGCCCGTACGACGGCGACCCGCGCACGGTGCTCCGCCGCGCGCTCGAGCGGATGCAGTCGATGGGCTTCGACACCTTCAACGTCGGCCCCGAGCTCGAGTACTTCCTCTTCAAGGACGACAAGGGCACGGAGACCCTCGACGAGGGCGGCTACTTCGCGATGACGACGATGGATGCCGCCACCGAGCTCCGGAACGACACGATCAAGGCGCTCGAGGCGATGGGGATCCCGATCGAGTACCACCACCACGAGGTCGCGCCGTCGCAGCACGAGATCGACATGCGCTACGCGAGCGCGCTCGACATGGCCGATCACACCGTCACGTACCGGCTGATCGTGAAGGAGATCGCGAAGAAGGCGGGGTACCACGCGACGTTCATGCCGAAGCCCCTCTTCGGCCAGAACGGCTCGGGGATGCACACGCACATGTCGCTCTTCACGGACGGGCGCAACCAGTTCTTCGACGGTGACGACGAGTACCACCTCTCCGAGACGGCCAAGGCGTTCATCGCCGGGCTGCTCCGCCACGCGCGCGAGCTGTCGGCGGTGTTCGCGCAGTGGGTGAACTCGTACAAGCGGCTCGTGCCCGGGTACGAGGCGCCGGTGTACGTGGCGTGGTCGCAGCGGAACCGCTCGGCGCTGATCCGGATCCCGCTCTACAAGCCGGGGTCGGAGCAGGCGACGCGCGCGGAGATCCGGTGCCCGGATCCGGCCTGCAACCCCTACCTCACGTTCGCGGCGCTCCTGCACGCCGGGCTCGAGGGGATCGAGAAGGGGTACGAGCTCGAGGCGCCGATGGAGACGAACCTGTATCACCTGACGCCGGAGGAGCGGGCGCAGCGCGGGATCGTGTCGCTGCCGGAGACGCTCGGCGAGGCGATCGACGAGTTCGCGAAGTCGGAGCTGATGCGGAAGGCGTTCGGCGACCACATCTTCGACAACTACGTCAAGCTGAAGCGCAAGGAGTGGGACGAGTACCGGATCCAGCTCACCGAGTGGGAGCGCGACCGCTACCTCGCCGTCCTGTAGGGCCACGTCCCGTGCTCTAAGCACCGGACACGTCCACTGCGGCGGATGGACAGCGCTGCCGCCACAGTGCAGACTCGGCGGTGAGGCGTGCGGCAAGGCGAGCCGTACGACCTTTACTGACGGCCGATCGCGGGCTCCTTCGGGAGCCCGTGGTCGTTCCGGACACGTCCTGTGCTTAAAGCACCGGACGTGGCCGGCGCGGACAGGTGTGGGCGCGGCTGCGGCCGGCCTAGAGGAACTTGCGGATCGCGTCGCGCGCGACGGAGAGGGCGATGGTGCCCGTCCCCTCGTCGATGCGCCCGATCGCCTCGGCCGGCACGAGGCGGCGGCCGCGCATGAAGCCGGAGCGGACGGCGAGCGCGTCGGGGACGTCCGGCTGCGTCCCGTACATCGGCGCCTCGACGCGGCCGATCACCCGTCCGAGCGCGTCGGCGACGACGAAGCCCTTGGTCCCGCGGAGATCGAACGCGACGCTGCTCATCTGCAGGAACCTATTCCCCGCCGGTGAGGATTCTCCCGCTGCCGAAGTAAGGCTTTTGTTAAAGAACGGACGGGTTTTCGGGCCGAGTCGGACGCGCCGGCGAGCCTAGACTTCGACGGTGGACGCCACCGCTCGCCACCTCCGCCTGCTCACGGAGACGATCGACGCGGTCAACTCGACGCTCGACCTCGAGGAGGTGCTCGCGCTCGTCGCGCAGAAGGTGGCCGACGCGCTCGGGGCGGACGCCTGCTTCGTCTACCTCTACGACGAGCGCGGCGACGAGCTCGTGCTCCGCGCGACGCACGGGTCGCGTGTGGAGGAGATGACGCGGCGGCCGCGCATGCGCCCCGGCGAGGGCATCACCGGCGTCGCGGCCGCGGAGCGCGCGCCGATCGCGATCAGCGAGCGCGCGCATCTCGACCCACGCTTCAAGCAGTTCCCGAACCTGCGCGAGGACGAGTACGAGTCCATCCTCGCCGTCCCGATCCTGGCGCGGCAGGATCTCGCGGGGGCGCTCAACGTCCGCACCCGCGCCCCGCGCGACTGGTCGCCGGACGAGATCGAGCTCCTCGTCGCGATCGCCTCGCAGGTCGCGCAGACCATCGTCCACGCGCAGCTCTACGCAGCGGCGCAGCGGCGCGTCCACGAGCTCGAGTCGCTCGCGCGGATCTCGGAGGCGGTCTCGGAGTCGCTCTACCTCGAGGAGTCGCTCGAGGCGATCGTGAAGACGACGATGGCGGCGGTGGACGCGACGGGCGCGGCGCTCGTCCTCGACGACGGCCGCATCGCCTGGCCCGAGGGCAGGGCGGGGACGCACGCGATTCGCCTCCCGCTCCGCTGGAAGCGCCGCCAGATAGGCGAGCTCGTGTGCGACCGCGACACGCCGTTCACCGACGAGGAGCGCCAGCTCCTCGAGGCGATCGCGCACCACGCGGCGGTGGCGCTCGAGCACGGACGCGCCGTGATGCGCGGCGTGCTCGCGCAAGAGATCCACCACCGGGTGAAGAACAACCTCCAGACGGTCGCGTCGCTGCTGCGCCTGCAGGCACGTGCAGAGGGCGTCGACCCGCGCAAGGCGCTCAACGACTCCGTCAACCGCATCCTCGCGATCGCCGCGGTGCACGAGGTGCTGACCGAGCATCGCGAGGACGACGTCGACCTCGGCCAGCTGCTCGAGCGCCTCCGCGCGATGCTCGTGCAGGGGCTCGTGGCGGGAAAGCGGGTGGAGGCGACGCTCGCGCCCGTCTCCCTCGCGGGCGACCGGGCGACCGCGCTCGCGCTCGTCTTCTGCGAGCTCCTCGGGAACGCGCTCGAGCACGGCGGCGAGACGATCCGGATCGAGCTTGCGCAGCGGGACGGCGACGTCGCGCTCGCGATCGCCGACGACGGAGGCGGCCTCGACGGGAGCGGCGACGGCACCGGCCTCTCGATCGTGCGCGCGCTCGTCCGCGACGAACTCGGCGGCACGCTCGACCTCGCGAGCGACCGCGGTCTTCGCGCAGAGGTGGTGTTCCCGGCGTGAGGATCCTCATCGCCGAGGACGAGACGATCATCCGCCTCGACCTGCGCGGGCTGCTCGAGGCGGCCGGCTTCGAGGTCTGCGCGGAGGCGCGCGACGGCGAGGAGGCCGTCGCGCTGGCGCGGAGCGCGCAGCCGGACCTCGCCGTGATGGACGTGAAGATGCCGCGGCTCGACGGGATCGAGGCGGCGCGGCGGATCCTCGACGAGCGGCCGATCCCGATCGTGATGGTGACGGCGTACGGCGAGCGAGAGCTCGTCGCGCGCGCCGTGGAGGCGGGCGTCTTCGGCTACCTCGTGAAGCCGTTCCGCGAGAGCGACCTGCTCCCGGCGATCGAGACGGCACGGGCGCGCCACGAGGAGCTCTCCGCGCTCCGGGAGGAGGCGGAGTCGCTGGCGGACGCGCTCGCGGCGCGGAAGGCGATCGAGCGTGCGAAGGGGCTCCTGATGGCGAAGGAGGGGCTGTCGGAGGCCGACGCCTTCGCCCGCCTGCGGAAGGCGAGCCAGGTGTCGGGCCGCCCGCTCCGCGCGATCGCCGACGCGGTCGTCGCGACGCTCGACGCCTAGGGCTGCGCGAGCAGCCGCGCCTCCTCGCGCCGCCGCCGCGCGCGCAGCGCGAGCCACACCGCGAGGCCGACGACGAGGAACGGCCCGGCGACGACGAGCGCGTAGAGCAGTGCGAGCCCCTCCCAGCGCAGGATGTCGACGACGCGGTCGAGCGCGCCCTTCTCCGCCGGCGGTGACTCGAGGATCGCCTCGGTCGTCAGCGAGAGCTGGATCGTCGCGAGCCGCGCCTCCGCGCGCGTCCCCTCGAGCGCCGAGCGAAGGTCTGCGAGCTGCCGCCGTGCCTCGGCGAGGCGCGAGCGGAGCACCGCCCGCTCCGTGTCCGTCAGGTTCGTCTGCCGCAGCTGCGTCTGCAGCTCCGCGACGCGCACCTGCGTCTCCTCGATCTGCCGCGCCAGGTCGTCGGCCGCCGGCTGCAGGTCCTCGATCCCGTAGCGCTGACCGAGGATCGTGCCGAGGCCCGAGAGCTGGACGACCGCCTGCTGGACGCGCGCGATCGGGACGCGGAGGGTCAGCTGCGCGCTGCCGATCTCGCTCGTGCCGGAGTCGTAGGAGACGGAGGCGACGACGCCGCCGAGCGAGCGCGCGATCCGCATCGCCCGCTGCGTCGCCGCCGACAGCTCCTCGACGTCGTCGACGCGAAGGGTGAGCTGCGCGTCGTAGCGCTGCAGGCGCCCCTGCGTCGGTGGGAGCGCGGCGCCGCCGGACGGCGGCGCGGCCTCCATGGCGTCGGCGCCGCCGCCGGCGGAGTCCTGGGCCGGGGCGGACTCGCGCGCCGCCTGCGGGGCGGAGCCCTCACCACGGCCCGGAACCGGCGTGCCCTCCTGCGAGAGACCGATCACGCCCGCCGTCGCGATCGCGACGACTGCCGTCACTGGCGCGGCCACGAGCACGAAACGGCGCAGCCCGAAGCGGCGCAGGAACGGCTCGCGCGCCGGCTCCTGCGCCGCGATCTCCCGCACGCGCTCCCGCAGCCCCTCACCGGCGGCGGGCTTGGCGGCGCGCAGCTCCTTCAGCAGTGCCTCAGACGGCGACATGGCCCATCCTCTCCTCGAGCTTCTTGAGCGCCCGCGAGAGCCGTGTCGAGACGGCGGTCGGGCTGATCCCGAGCACGCGCGCGGCTTCCTCGCCGTCGAGCTCGAGCAGGACGCGCAGGGCGATGACCTCGCGCTCGGCGGCCGACAGCGACGCGAGCGCCGCCTCGAGCTCCGCCGAGAGCCCCTCCGCGAACGCGGCGTCGGCGGCTTCCGGCGCAGCGGCCCGCTCCTCGCGCCGCCGGCGGCGGTCCTCGGAGCGGAACCAGTCGAGGGCGGTCGTCCGCGCGATCTGGCAGAGCCAGGTCCGCGCGCTGGCGCGCGACGGGTCGAAGCGCCGCCACAGCCGGAGGGCCTTCTCGAACGTCTCCGCCGCCAGGTCCTCGGCGAGGAGCGGGTTCTTCGTCAGGTAGACGAGGTAGCCGTAGACGTCGTCGAGGTGCGCCTCGGCCGCCGCGGCGAACGTCTGCGACGACAGCGAGCGCGTCTGGGTGCCACGAGCGGAGAGCGTCATCGCCTGCACACGGTCTCTACGCCGCCGGACGGCAGTGCGTCACACGGGATCGGCGGCCTGCGCGGCCTCGAAGAGCTCCTCCCACCGCGTCAGGAGCGTCTGGAGATCCTCGCGCGCCGTCCGGTGCGCGGCGAGGAGATCGACGTTCCCCCAGTCCTCGGCGAGCTTCCGCTCGAGCTCCGCGAGTTCGGCCTCCCGCGCCTCGATCGCCGTCTCCGTGCGCTCGAGCTCGCTCGGAACCCGGCGCTTCGGCCGCTCCGGCTTCGGCTTCGGCGTGCGCGCGATCTTCGGCTCGGGCGGCGGCGCGTCCGCCTGCTCGCGCGCCCGCACGTAGTCGGCCCACCCGCCCTGGTAGGAGACGAGCCGCCAGTCCTCGACCGCGACGATCCGCTCCGCGACGGCGTCGAGCACCGCCCGGTCGTGCGAGACCAGGAGCACGGTGCCGGGGAACGCCTCGAGCGCCGCCTCCAGCGCCTCGCGGCTCTCGAGGTCGAGGTGGTTCGTCGGCTCGTCGAGGACGAGGAAGTTCGCGCCGCCCGCGACGACGAGCGCGAGCGCGAGACGGCGCCGCTCTCCTCCGGAGAGCGCGACGACCGGCTTGTCGTGGTCGTCCCAGCCCGAGAAGAGGAAGCGCCCGAGGAGCGCCTGCGCCTGCCCGCGCTGGAGCCCGGTCGCACCCATCGCGCACTCGAGCACGCTGCCGCGCTCGTCCAGCTCCACCTCGTGCTGCGAGAAGTACCCGACCTTCACGCCGTGCCCGAAGCGGCCCAGGCGGCCGTTGACGATCGCTTCGAGGAGCGTCGTCTTCCCCGACCCGTTCGGCCCGACGAGCGCGACGTGCTCGCCGCGCTCGATCACGAGCTCCGCGTGCTCGAGCAGCAGCTTGTCGCCCGCCTGCAGCCGCCCGCCCGCGACCTCGACGACCGTCCGCCCGCTGCGCTCCGGCTTCAGGAACTCGAACCCGAGCGTGCGGCGCCCGCCGCCGTCGACGACGACGCGCTCCCTCTCGATCCGCTCGATCTGCTTCAGCTTCGACTGCGCCTGCCGCGACTTCGTCCCGTAGCGGAAGCGCGCCACGAAGCGCTCGAGGCGCGCGATGTCCTCGGCCTGGCGCTCCGCGAAGCGCGCCTGCATCGCCTGCCGCGCCGCCTTCTCCTGCCGCCACACGTGCCACTTCCCCGGGAAGTACGTCGACTTCCCGTTCTCGAGCTCGAGCACGGCGGTGCCGACCGACTCGAGGAACCAGCGGTCGTGCGCGACGAGGATCACGGCGGCGTCGAGCGTCGCGAGCTCCTGCTCGAGCCACTCGATCGAGGCCATGTCGAGATGGTTCGTCGGCTCGTCGAGGAGCAGCAGGTCGGGCTGCCCGGCCAGCGCTCGCGCGAGCGAGGCGCGCGTCAGCTCGCCGCCGGAGAAGGTGTCGAGCCGCCGGTCGAAGTCGCCGTCGCCGAAGCCGAGGCCGCGGAGGACCGACGCCGCGCGCTCGCGCCAGGCGTAGCCGCCCGCGTGCTCGAGCCGCGCCTGCGCCTCGCCGTAGCGCCGCAGCGTCTCCGGCGCGTGGTCGCCCGTCGCCATCGCCTCCTCGAGGCGGCGGAGCTCCGCCTCCGTCGCGACGAGATCGGCGGCGCCCGAGAGCGCGTACTCGCGCAGCGTCTGCCCGGAGAGGCGGGGCGGCCGCTGGTCGTGGAGCGCGACGCGGGCGCCCTTCTCCCACGCGAGCTCCCCGCCCTGCAGCTCCGTCTCGCCGACGAGGGCGCGCAGGAGCGTCGTCTTGCCGGCGCCGTTCGGCCCGGCGAGGGCGACGCGATCGCGGCGCTCGACCTTGAACGAGACGCCGTCGAAGAGCGGGTCCCCGGCGAGCTCCTTCCGCAGGCTCGAGGCGATCAACACGGCCATGGGTCAAGCGTAGGCGCTCTCGCGCCGATGGCCGGACGAGAATGTCGCACATGCTCTCGCTGCGGTCGCTCCGGGGCAGGATCGTCGTCTCGACGTTCGCCCTCGCGCTCGTCGTCGCTTCGATCTTCGTCGCGCTCGTTCTGACGGCGGCGGCGCAGCGGCGCGCGGAGCGCGTCGTCGCCCGGTCGCACACGGTCGCGACGATCGCGACGCGGCTGGAGCGCTACGTCCTCGATCTCGAGACGGGCCAACGGGCCTACGTGATCACCGGCGACCGTCGCTTCCTCGAGCCGTGGGAGGAGGCGCGGCGCCTGTATCCCGCCGAGGCGAGGCGGCTCCGCGCGCTCGTCGTCGACCCGCTGCAGCGGCGGCGGGTGGAGACGATCCACGCGGCGATCGACTCGTACGTGCGGGACTGGGCGCAGCGTGTCGTCGACGAGGTCCCGCTCGACCAGTCGCGCGCACGCGAGCTCGTGGCGAGCGGGCAGGGGAAGCGCCGGGTCGACGAGCTCCGGCGCCACTTCGACGCGTTCCTCGACCGCCAGCAACGGCTGACGGAGCAGCGGACCGCGGCCGCCGGACGGACGGAGCGGCGGGCCGTCGCGCTCGGCCTCGCCGGGCTCGGTGGATCCGCGGCGCTGATCGTCCTCTTCGCCGTCTACCTGCTGCGTGCTGCCGTCGCGCCCGTCGAGGCCGTTGCGGGAGCGGCGCGTCGACTTCGTGCCGGCGAGCAGACGGCGCGCGCGCCGGAGCGACGCGGCGACGACGAGGTGGCGCGCCTGACGCAGGACTTCAACGCGATGGCGACGACGCTCCAGGAGAGCACCGCCGAGCTCTCGCGCCGCCGGGCGGAGCTCGAGGCCGTGCTCGACGCCGCCGTCGACGGCATCTCGATGGTCGACCCTGCCGGAGCGATCGTCTTCTCGAACGAGCGGATCGAGCAGCTCTGGCGCGAGGTCGGTGACGCGCACCGCGAGCGGCTGTGGGGCCGCCTGCTCGCGCTCGGCGCAGCCGGCGCCCCGGCCGCCGAAGAGGAGGTCGTCCTCGACGATCCGCCTCGCTCGTTCGTCCTCCGCTCGGCCCCCGTGCTCGGGCCGTACGGCTTCGCGATCGGACGCGTTCTCACCGTTCGCGACACGACCGCCGAACGCGAGGCCGACCGTGCCAAGGAGGAGTTCGTGGCGACGGTGTCGCACGAGCTGCGCACGCCGTTGACGCAGATCATCGGCTACCTCGAGCTCGTCCTCGACGGGGAGGCGGGGGAGCTGTCGCCGGAGCAGCAACGGTTCCTGGCGATCGTCGAGCGGAGCGCCCACAACCTGCATGCGATCGTGAACGACCTTCTCTTCGTCGGGCAGGCCGACGCGGGACGGCTTCAGCTCGAGCGAGAGCGGGTCGAGCTCGGGCGGCTCGTCGCGCGCTGCGCCGAGGACGCACGCGGGAGCGCCGCCGAGAAACGGCTCGCGCTCGAGATCGACGCGGACGCGGCGCCGGTCGTCGACGCGGATCCTGCTCGGCTGCGCCAGCTCGTCACGAACCTGATCGGCAACGCGGTCAAGTTCACGCCGTCGGGCGGCAGCGTCCGGGTCCGCGTGGACGAGCGCGGCGCCGCGGCGGTCGTGGAGGTGGAGGACACGGGCATCGGGATCGACCCGCACGAGCAGGACCGCCTCTTCGAGCGGTTCTTCCGGGCGTCCTCGGCCACGGCGGAGCAGGTGCCGGGGACGGGGCTCGGCCTCGCGATCGCACGCGAGATCGCGGAGGCGCACGGCGGGAGCATCGCCGTCCGCAGCGAGCGCGGCCGCGGCACCACGTTCACCGTCGAGCTACCTCTGGAGGTGACCTCGTGACGCAGGAGACGCGCCCGCTCGTCCTCGTCGCAGACGACGACGAGCTGATCCGCGAGCTCGTCCAGTTCCGGCTGGAGCGTTCGGGCTACGACGTCGTCGTCGCGGCCGACGGCGAGGAGGCGCTGCGGCTCGCGGCCGAGCGCACGCCCGACCTCGCCGTCCTCGACGTGATGATGCCGCGGGTCAACGGCTACGACGTCGTGCGCCGGCTCCGCGCCGACGCGGCCACGCGCGGCGTGAAGGTGATCCTGCTGACGGCGCGCGCACGGGAGGCGGACGTCGCCCAGGGGTTCGAGGCAGGCGCAGACGACTACCTGACGAAGCCGTTCAGCCCGCAGGAGCTGCGCGCGCGGGTGGGAGCCGTGCTCGGACGGCGGTGACGGTGCTCGACCTGATCGCCGTCGCCGCGCTCGCGCTCGCCGGCCTGAGCGTGGTGTCCGTCGCGCTGCTCGTGGCGCGCCGCGTCTTCGTCGCGCGGCGCGAGCGGCACCGCGCCGACGCCGAGCAGCGGCTGCTTCCGTTCGCGCTCGAGCTCGTCGAGGGCGAGCGGACGAGGATGCCGAAGCTCTCGCGCGACGACCAGGTCGTGCTCGCGGAGCTTCTCGGCCGCTACTCCCGCGTCCTCCGCGGCGACGCCCGCGCCCACATCGCGGCGCTCTTCCGCGGCAGCGCCGCGTTGCGCCACGAGCTCGCGGCGCTCCGCGCGCGGCGCGCCTGGCGCCGCGCCACCGCGGCATACGTCCTCGGGGACATGGCCGCGCCGACCGCGATCCCTGCGCTCCTCGCCTCCCTCGGCGACGGCTCCCGCGACGTGCGTGCAGCCGCCGCGCGCAGCCTCGGCCGGCTCGGTGCCGTCGAGGCGGTCAGTCCGCTGCTCGAGGCGCTCGCCTCGCGCGCGGTCCCGCGGTCGGTCGCCGCGCAGGCGCTGCTCGAGCTCGGCGAGCCTGCGCTTCCCGAGCTGCGGCGGCTGCTTGGAGCCGACGACGCACGCGTCCGCGAGGCGGCGACGGAGCTCGTCGGCCTGCTCGGCGACGCGCGCGACGCCGACGTCGTCGCCGCGCGTCTCGGCGACCCCGATCCGTCCGTGCGCGCGAAGGCGTGCCGGGCGCTCGCGCGGGTCGGTGCGGCGCGCGCGGCCGCCGCGCTCGGTCCCGCGCTCGACGATCCCGAACCGGCCGTGCGCGCCGCCGCAGCCGCGGCCCTCGGCACCCTCGGCGCAGTCGAGGCCGTTCCGGCGCTCCTCGAGCGCGCCCGGCACGACGAGTTCGACGTCGCGCAGGCGGCCGCGCGCGCCGTCGCCGACCTCGACCCGGACGCGCTGCGGACGGCCGCGGCGGCACCCGACGCCGGGCCGTACCTGCACGAGGCCGCCGACGTGGTGGCGGCATGAGCTTCGCCGGCGACGCCGTCGTCGTCCTCGCGGCGTTCACCCTCGCGTACTTCGCGATCCTCAACCTCCTCTACCTCGTGTTCACCGCGATCGCGTGGCGCAGCCTCACCGGGCACCTGCGCGCGCGCGGGCACTCGGCCGTCGACGAGGCCTTCGCGTCGCCGCTGACGCCGCCGATCTCGATCCTGCTGCCGGCGTACAACGAGGAGGCGGGCGTGGTCGAGAGCGTGCGTTCGCTGCTCGACCTCCGCTACCCGCAGTTCGAGGTGGTCGTCGTCAACGACGGCTCGACGGACGGCACGGTCGACCGCCTGCGTGAGGCGTACGACCTCGTGCCGGTGCGCAAGGCGCTGCGGCAGGGCGTCTCGACGGCGCGCGTCCGCGCGGCGTACGTGGCGCGCTCGAACCCGAACCTCTGGGTGATCGACAAGGAGAACGGCGGCAAGGCGGACGCGCTCAACGCCGGGGTGAACGCCGCGCGGCACCCGTACGTCTGCGCGATCGACGCCGACGCCGTGCTCGAGGAGGAGGCGCTGCTGCGCGTCGCGAAGCCGATGCTGGACGATCCGGATCTCGTGGTCGCGACCGGCGGGATCGTCCGGATCGCGAACGGCTGCACCGTCGACCGCGGCCGCGTCGTCGACGTGCGGCTCCCGCGCAGCCGGCTCGCGACGGTGCAGGTCGTGGAGTACTTCCGCGCCTTCCTGATCGGCCGCGTCGGCTGGAGCCGCCTGAACGCGCTTCTGATCATCTCCGGCGCGTTCGGCCTCTTCCGCCGTGACCTCGTCGAGGAGGTGGGCGGATACGCGACCGACACGGTCGGCGAGGACGTCGAGCTCGTGGTGCGGCTCCACCGGCGGCTGCGCGAGTCGCGGACGCCGTACCGCATCGAGTTCGTGCCCGACCCCGTCTGCTGGACCGAGGCGCCGGAGGACTTCCGGACGCTCTCGCGGCAGCGCCGCCGCTGGCACCGCGGCCTCGGCGAGACGCTGTGGCGCCACCGCCGGCTCACGTTCAACCCGCGGTACGGGCACCTCGGGGCGCAGGCGTTTCCCTACTTCCTCGTCTTCGAGTTCCTCGGGCCCGTCCTCGAGCTGCTCGGGCCGCCGGCGATCGTCGTGTGGTGGTCGCTCGGGCTGCTCTCGCTGCCGTTCCTGCTCGGCTTCCTCGCCGTCGCGCTCCTGCTCGGGATCCTGCTCTCGCTCGCGGCACTCGCGCTCGAGGAGTTCAGCTTCCGGCGGCACCGCCGGAACCGCGAGGTCGCACGTCTCGTCCTGTTCGCGGTCGTCGAGAACATCGGTTACCGGCAGCTCGTCGCCTTCTGGCGCTTCCTCGCGTTCTTCGACCTCGCCCGGCGCAAGCACGGCTGGGGTGACATGAAGCGCAAGGGATTCACGGCGCCGCCGCCGGAGGCACCGCTGCCGGAGGCCTAGCCGGCGCGGGAGGCGGGCGTCGCCGGTACGAGCGTCCGGCGCAGTGTCGTCGTGAACGCGGCGCGCGGGTAGACGACGACGGTGCACGTCCTCGCGCTCGACCTCGGCACCTCGTCCGCCCGCGCACGGCTCCTCGACGCGGCGGGCCGCTTCGTCGAGGGCGCGGAGGCGCGTCGCCGCTACCGCGACGACGGTGGCACGTTCGGCGCGGAGGAGCTCGTCGCGGACGCGCGGGCGGTGCTCGCGGAGGCGCGGTCGCAGGCGCCCGCGCCCGAGGCGGCGGTCGGCGTCTCCTGCTTCTGGCACTCGCTCGTCGCCCTCGACGAGCACGAGCGCCCGCTGACTCCTGTGCTCGGTTGGAACGACGTGCGCTCGGCGGAGCAGGCGCGCCGCCTGCGCGAGCGCCTCGACCCCGTCGCCGTCCACGTACGCACGGGGTGCGCCCTCCATCCGAGCTACTGGCCGGCGAAGCTCGCGTGGCTCCGCGAGACGGAGCCGGAGACCTGGGCTCGCGCCCGCCGGTTCGTCCCGTTCCCGGACCTGCTGCTCCTGCGCGAGGCGGGCGAGCTCAGGACGAGCCTCTCGCAGGCCTCCGCGACCGGGCTCTGGACGGACGACGGCTGGGACGCGGAGCTCCTCGACGAGCTCGGTCTCCGGCCCGAGCAGCTGCCGGAGGTCTGCGACGACCCCGCCGCGGGCTGGTTCCCCGCCCTCGGCGACGGCGCCTGCTCGAACCTCGGCACCGGCTGTACGACGCGCGAGCGCGGCGCAGTCATGATCGGGACGTCGGCGGCGCTTCGCGTCATGCACGGCGACCGCAGCGCACGGCCGCGACCCGGCCTCTTCCGCTACCGGCTCGACGCCGACAGGGTGGTCGAGGGCGGCTCGCTCTCCGACGGCGGGAACCTGTACGCGTGGCTCGAGCGCACCCTGCGGCTCCCGGACGACGCCCGCCTCGCCGAGCGCGCGCCCGCGGGCCACGGTCTCACCTTCCTCCCGCTCCTCGGCGGCGAGCGGAGCCCCGGCTGGACGATCGGCTCGCGCGGAGCGGTCGCGGGGCTCTCGTTCGCGACGACGCCGGAGGACCTCCTCCAGGCGGCGCTCGAGGGCGTCGCCCTCCGCTTCGCCGAGATCGCGGACCGGCTGCCGGAGCTGCAGGAGGTCGTCGCCACGGGCGGCGCGCTCGCGCAGAACGACGACTGGGCGCAGATCCTCGCCGACGTGCTGGGGCTCCCGGTGCGGCGCGGCGTGCGCGAAGGCTCCGCGCGGGGGGCGGGCGTCTACGCCCTCGAGCGCCTCGGCGCGGCGGCGGGCGTCGCCCCCGTAGGCGACGCGTTCGAACCGCGCCTCGACAGGGCAGAGGCATATCGTTGGGCGCGAGAGCGCCAACGCGACCTGTACCGGGGAGTGACGTGACCGAAGCGGACCTGCGGAAGACCTCGATCGACACCATCCGAGCGCTGGCGATGGACTCGGTGCAGACCGCCGGGGCCGGCCATCCCGGGACGGCGATGTCGCTTGCGCCGCTCGCGTACCTGCTCTACCGCGACGTGATGCGCCACAACCCGACGAACCCCGAGTGGCCGAACCGCGACAGGTTCATCCTCTCGGCGGGTCACGCCTGCATCCTCCAGTACGCGACGCTCCACCTCTGCGGCTACAACCTCTCGCTTGAGGAGCTGAAGCGCTTCCGGCAGTGGGGCTCGAAGACGCCCGGCCACCCCGAGCACTTCCTCACGCCCGGCATCGAGACGACGACCGGACCGCTGGGCCAGGGGTTCGCGAACGGCGTCGGCTTCGCGATCGCGCGCCGCTTCCTCGCGGAGCGCTTCAACCGGCCGAAGCACGAGCTCCTCGACTGGCGCGTCTACGCGATCGCCTCCGACGGCGACATGATGGAGGGCGTCGCGATGGAGGCGGCCTCGATCGCGGGGCACCTGAAGCTCTCCGAGCTCGTCTACTTCTACGACGACAACCGCATCACGATCGACGGCACGACCGCGCTCACCTACACGACCGAGGACAAGGAGGAGCGGTTCCGCGCGCACGGCTGGCACGTGCAGCGCGTCGAGGACGCAGAGGACGTGGAGGCGCTGCGCGCCGCGATCGAGGAGGCACACGCGGACGAGCGGCCGTCGCTCGTCGTCGTTCGCAGCCACATCGCCTACGGCGCGCCGAACGCGATCGACACCGCGAAGTCGCACGGGTCGCCGCTCGGCGCCGACGAGGTCGCGGCGACGAAGCGGAACCTCGGGCTCGATCCGGAGCAGTCGTTCCACGTGCCCGACGACGTCTACGAGCACATGCAGGAGGCGCTCAGGCGCGGCATCGAGGAGGAGCAGCGCTGGGAGGAGCGGCTCGCGCGCTGGTCGACCGCGTTCCCGGGGCTGCGCGAGGAGTGGGACGCCGACCTCGCTGGGAAGCCCCGGCCGGGGTGGCTCGAGGCGCTGCCGACGTTCGAGCCGGGCGACGACATGGCGACCCGCGACGCCGGCAAGAAGGTGATGCAGGCGTTCAAGCGCTACACGCCGACGATGATCGGTGGCGCGGCCGACCTCGTCGAGTCGACGAAGACGGAGTTCGAGGGCGGCGGGGTCTTCTCGGCGTCGCACGCCGGCCGGAACGTCGCCTTCGGCATTCGCGAGCACGCAATGGGCTCGATCGTGAACGGGATCGCGCTCGTGCCGGGGATGCTGAAGCCGTACGGCTCGACGTTCCTGATCTTCTCGGACTACATGCGGCCGGCGGTGCGCCTGTCGGCGCTCGGGCACCTGCAGTCGGTGTGGGTGTGGACGCACGACTCCGTCGCGCTCGGCGAGGACGGGCCGACGCACCAGCCGGTCGAGCACCACATGGCGCTCCGGGCGATCCCGAACCTCTGGTACGTCCGGCCCGCGGACGCGAACGAGACGGTGATGGCGTGGCGGATCGCGCTCGAGCGGGACGGCGGGCCCGTCGCGCTCGCGCTCTCGCGGCAGAAGGTGCCGACGCTCGACCGCACGGAGGTCGCCCCGGCCGAGGGCGCCCTGCGCGGCGCGTACACGCTCTGGCAGTCGGGTGACGGGCTCCCCGAGACGATCCTGATCGCGACCGGCGGCGAGGTTCCCGTCGCGCTCGCCGCCGCGCGCCAGATGGACGCGAACGTGCGCGTCGTCTCGATGCCGTGCTGGGAGCTGTTCGCCGAGCAGCCGCGCGACTACCGCGACGAGGTGCTCCCGCCGGACGTCCGCGCACGCGTCTCCGTCGAGGCCGGCATCTCCCTCGGGTGGGAGCGCTGGGTCGGGGACGCCGGCGACAGCGTCGCGATCGACCGCTTCGGCGCGTCCGCGCCGGGCACCGAGGTGCTCGAGCGGCTCGGCTTCACGCCGGACAACGTTGCCGCCCGCGCGACGGCGCTCCTCGCGCGCGTCGGATGAACGTCGCCGTCGCGTTCGACCACCGCGGCGTCGCGCTCCGCCAGCGCGTCCTCGACGTGCTCTACGAGCTCGGCCACACGCCGGTCGACCTCGGCACCGACCAGAGCGAGCGCCGCATCGACTACCCGGACAAGGCGCTCGCCGTCGGCGAGGCGCTGCGCGACGGCCACGCCGACCGCGGCATCCTCGTCTGCGGCTCCGGTGTCGGCGCCGCGATCGCCGCCTGCAAGTTCCCGGGTGTTCGCGCGTCGATCTGCCACGACGTCTACTCCGCACACCAGGGCGTCGAGCACGACGACATGAACGTCCTCTGCCTCGGCTCCGACGTCGTCGGCGCCGAGCTCGCCGCCGACCTGGTGCGCACCTTCCTCGCCGCGCGCTTCGACGGCGGTGAGCGGTACGTCCAGCGGCTGCGCAAGGTCGAACTGATGGAAAGGATGGGACGGGATGGCGAAGTCACGACTGCATGAGCTCCACGACGCCGGTGTCAGCGTCTGGATCGACTCGCTCTCGCGCGAGATGCTCGAGACGGGCGAGCTGCAGCGGCTCCTGGACGAGGACGCCGTCGTCGGCGTCACGTCGAACCCGACGATCTTCCAGAAGGCGCTCGCGACCGGAGACCTGTACGACGAGCAACTCGCGGAGGTGCTGCGCGACCACGACGATCCGACCGAGATCTTCCTGCAGCTCGCGATGGAGGACATCCGCCGCGCGTGCGACGTGCTGCGCCCGGTCTGGGACGGCGGGGGCGGCCAGGACGGCTACGTGTCGCTCGAGGTCGACCCGACGCTCGCGTACGACCGCGAGGCGACGTGGGAGCAGGCGATGCGCCTGCACGAGGAGGTCGACCGGCCCAACCTGCTCGTGAAGATCCCGGCCACCAAGCCGGGCCTCGGCGCGATCGAGGACTGCATCGCGAAGGGGAAGTCGATCAACGTGACGCTGATCTTCTCGCTCCAGCGCTACCGCGAGGTGGTCGAGGCGTACATCCGCGGGATCGAGCGGCTCGTGGCCGGCGGCGGCGATCCCACGACCGTCGCGTCCGTCGCCAGCTTCTTCGTCTCGCGCGTCGACAGCGAGGCGGACAAGCGGCTCGAGGCGGCCGGCAACGCCGAGCTGCAGGGCAAGCTCGCGATCGCGAACGCGAAGCTCGCGTACCAGCACTACCTCGACGCGTTCTCCGGCCCGCGCTGGGAGTTCCTGGCCGGGAAGGGCGCGACGAAGCAGCGCTGCCTGTGGGCCTCCACGTCGACGAAGAACCCCGCCTACCGAGACGTGCTCTACGTCGAGGAGCTGATCGGCCCCGACACGGTGAACACGATGCCCGCGGAGACCGTGACGGCGTTCCAGGACCACGGCGAGGTGAAGCGCGACAGCCTCACGCGCGGCGTCGACGAGGCGCGGCGGCTGCTCGACGACCTCGCGGCTGCGGGCGTGGACTACGACGACGTCACCGAGACGCTGGAGGAGGAAGGCGTCCAGAAGTTCGCCGACTCGTTCGAGCAGCTCCTCGACGGCATCCGCGCCAAGCGCTCCGAGCTCGCCGCGGCGTGACCGCGTCGCTCGTCGACCGGATCTGGGCGTACGACGCATCCGTCTGGACCGGCCGCGACGAGGACCGCTGGCTCGGCTGGCTCGACGTCGTCGAGCGGATGCGGACGCACGTCGACGAGCTGACGCGCTTCGCCGACGCGGCCGTCGACCAGTTCGAGGACGCCGTGCTGCTCGGCATGGGCGGGTCGAGCCTCGCGCCCGAGGTGCTGAGGCGTGCGTTCAAGGTCGAGTCGTTCCACGTCCTCGACACGACGCACCCGGCGGCGCTGCGCGCGCTCGAGCGGAAGCTCGACCTCGAGCGGACGCTCGTGCTCGTCTCCTCGAAGTCCGGCTCGACGATCGAGACGCGGTCGCAGCTCGACTGGTTCTGGGAGCGGACCGGCGGCCGCAGCCAGCAGTTCGCGGCCATCACCGACCCCGGGTCGGAGCTCGAACGGCTGGCGACGGAGCGCGGCTTCCGCGCGACGTTCGCCGGCGAGGCCGAGATCGGCGGGCGCTACTCGGCGCTCTCGATGTTCGGGCTCGTCCCCGCGGCGCTGATGGGCGTCGATCTCGCGCGCTTCCTCGACCGCGCGGCGGAGATGATGGACGCGTGCCGCGGCACCGGCGGGAACCCGGGCCTCGAGCTCGGGCTCGAGCTCGGCGAGCGCTGGCGGGCGGGGCGCGACAAGGTCTGCCTGGACGACACGCCCACGGGCTTCGGGCTCTGGGCCGAGCAGCTGCTCGCGGAGTCCACCGGCAAGGAAGGGAAGGGCCTCGTCCCGGCGCCGGGCGAGGATCCGAGCGCGGGGCCCGACCGGCAGCGCGGCGAGCTGCGGCTCGCCGACCCGTACGAGCTCGCGCAGGAGTTCTACCGCTGGGAGTTCGCGACGGCGGTCGCGGGCCAGGTGCTCGGGATCAACCCGTTCGACCAGCCGGACGTGCAGGCGGCGAAGGACCGCACGAACGAGGTGCTCGCGAGCGGCGAGCCCGATACGGCGCCGCGCGGCTCGCTCGACGAGCTGCTCGCAGGCGCCGAGCCGCCCGCCTACGTCGCAATCCAGGGGTTCGTCGACCCCGCGCGCGACGCCGAGCTCCTGCCGCTCGTCGAGCGCGCCCGCGCGACCGGCTGCGTCGTCACCTGCGGGCTCGGCCCGCGCTACCTGCACTCGACGGGGCAGCTGCACAAGGGCGGTCCGGACACCGGGCTCTTCGTCCAGGTCGTGGACGAGACGGGGGACGAGCTGCCGATCCCCGGCCGCGACTTCGGCTTCGCGCGCCTCATCCGCGCGCAGGCGGCAGGCGACTTCGCGGCGCTCGAGGAGCGCGGCCGGCAGGTCGTCCGGATCCGACTCGAGGAGGGAGAGACGCAATGAAGATCGGGATGGTCGGCCTCGGCCGCATGGGCTCGGGGATGACGCGGCGGATCGAGGCGAACGGGCACGAGGTCGCGACGTACGACCCGAACGTCGAGTCGACGGCGAAGACGCTCCGCGCGCTCGCGAAGCAGCTCGAGCCGCCGCGCCACGTCTGGATGATGGTGCCGGCCGGCGAGATCACGGAGGACACGTTCCGCAAGCTGCTCGAGATCCTCGAGCCCGGCGACACGATCGTCGACGGCGGCAACTCCTTCTTCCGCGACTCGCAGCGGCGCTACCGCGAGGCGCGGAAGCGGAAGCTGCACTTCGTCGACGTCGGCGTCTCCGGCGGCGTCTGGGGGTTCGAGGTCGGCTTCTGCCTGATGGCAGGCGGCGACAAGGCGCCGGTGAAGCGCCTGACGCCGATCTTCCAGGCGCTCGCCCCGGACAACGGCTTCGCGCACGTCGGCGCCTCCGGCGCGGGCCACTTCGTGAAGATGGTCCACAACGGGATCGAGTACGGGATGATGCAGGCCTACGCCGAGGGCTTCGAGCTGATGTACCATTCGGAGTTCGACCTCGACCTCGCGGAGGTCGCGGGGATCTGGCGGTACGG
>DATMJW010000158.1:0-3213 GCA_035553355.1 Gaiellaceae bacterium
CCCCACGCGCCCCACTCGTCCTCCGCACGCTCGCGCCAGCGCTCCTTGTTCACCTCGCGCGTGCCGCGAGACTGCCACCACACGCAGTGCTGGCAGACGCTCGGCGCGCGGTCGAGGGTCGCACCCGTCAGCCCTGAGACCCGCGTCGCCACTAGTGCTTCGGCGTGAACTCGTCGACGACGACGTCGATGCTCGCCGGCTCGACGTCCGCCATGCGCGCCAGGTAGCCGGCGACGCGCTCCTGCACCTCGGCGCCGACCTCGGGGGCGCTCGCGCCCCAGGCGAGCGCGACGTGCACCTCGACGGCCACTCGCTCGTCGGCCAGCGAGACGCGGACGCCGTCGTGGCGGTGCAGCGCGCTGCCGACGAGGCCGCTGACGCCCGGCACCTCGCGCGCGGCATCGGCCGCGTAGCTCGCGAGGATGTCGGGCGAGATCAGCGACTGGCCGGTCACACCCGCAGTGTACGAGCGGGCTACGCGAGCGGCGGCCCGACGAGTTCGATGCCGTGCGCGAGCGCGGTGTCCGCGAGCGCGGCCGCCTGCGCCGGTGTGGGCGGCCCGCTCGGCTCCGGGATCGCGTCCGACTCGGCGGGCGCGGCGAGCGCGCCGACGAAGCGCTCGAAGTCTCCGCCCGTCGTGATCACGAGCCAGCGCGCACCGCCGCTCGAGTCCACGCGGTACGTGTGCCGCACGCCGCGCGGTGCCCGCGCGCCCTCGCCCGCCTCGAGCCGCAGCTCGTCCTCGCCGACGGCGAGCCGGAGCGCGCCGTCGAGGACGAAGAACGACTCGTCCTCGCCGTGGTGGACGTGCAGCGGCGGCGAATCGCCGTAGGGCGCGCGGAACTCGAGGATCGAGACGCCGTCGTCGCCGTCCCCGTGGGCGACGTGCACGCGGACGAGGCTGTCGAGGAAGCGGAGCGGAAGCTCCGGGGTGGTGATGGCCTGCACTTGTGGCTCCTTTCGATAAGTCCCTTTGGGAGCTTTAGCTATAACTCCCGTCGGGAGCTATGTCAAGAGCGCACCTCAATCCACTGTCGTACGTCGTCCTCGCCCTGATCGGCCGCGGCGGCGCCGGCGCGCACGACCTCGCGTCGATGGTGCGCCGCGGCGCGCGCCTCTACTGGTCGGCGTCGCCGAGCAAGGTGTACGCCGAGCCGAAGCGGCTCGAGGAGCTCGGCTACGTCGCGTCGCGGCGCGAGCCGGGGCGGACGCGCGAGCGCACCGTCTACGCCCTCACCCCCGCCGGCGAGGACGCCCTGCGCGAGTGGCTCGCGACGCCCGCCGCCTTCCCGAAGATCTACAACGACGCCGTCTGCCGCGTCCTCGCCGGCGATCTGACGGACGACGAGACGCTGCTCGCGAGCCTCGGCTCTCTTCGCGGAGAGCTCGACGAGCTCCGGGAGCGGCTGGAGGAGGCGCGCGCCGTCGCGTCGCAGCTGCCACACCGCGAGCGGTACCTCCGACTCGTCCACTCGCTCGGTCGCCGGATCGTCGACGCGCACTCGGAGTGGCTCGACGAGGTCGAGGCCGAGCTCGGTCAGGCCGGGCGGAGCACGAGCTCCGTCGCCTCCGGCCGGGCGCAGAAGCGGAACGGGACGAACGTCGTCCCGACGCCGGGAGAGACGTGAAGCGTCGTCGAGCCGTAGCGGTACACGCCTGCCGCCTCGCGCGCACGCGGGTGCGCGAGCAGGAGGCGCCCGCCGGGGTACGGCAGCACGATCTGGCCGGCGTGCATGTGGCCCGCGAGCACGAGGTCGAACGCGCCGGCCGGTAGCGTCCGCGCGACCCCGGGGAAGTGGCAGAGCAGGATCCGGAGGTCGGCCTCTTCGTCGGCGAGGCGCTCCGCCCGCGCCCGACCAGCCGAGTAGGAACGCGGGTCGACACCCGCCACCTGCACGCGCCGCCCGCGCAGCTCGAGGACGTCGCTGCTGTTCGAGAGCAGGTGCGCTCGCGGGAGCTCGTGCAGGTCGACGGGCTGCGAGAACGGGTCCCGCGACTGCGCGAAGTCGTGGTTCCCGAGCACGACGTACGACGTGCCGAGGCGCTCGAGCAGCCCGCGTAGGCGTCGTTCGCCGCGGCGGCGCGAGAGGAGATCGCCCGTGATGCAGACGAGATCGGGCCGCCGCTCCGCGACCCACTCGACGGCACGCTCGGCCGCGACGGCGCCGCGCGAAGGCACGCCGAGGTGGAAGTCGGAGAGGTGCGCGATCCGCACTCCGTCGAGCTCGCGCGGGAGCCGCTCGAGCGCGACCTCGCGGACGCGCGTCCGCAGCCACCCGGCCTCGAACCAGCCGTACCCCGCCGCAGCCGCGGCGGCCGCGGCGCCACCTGCGAGGAGCGCGCCGGTCACCGTGGAGAGAGATCCGGCGCGGCGCCCCCCAGAGTCGCCGCGCCGGAAACCGCCCCTCCATCCGTAGAGACGGCCGGGAGCGGAAAACCTTGCGCCGCTGCGGTCAGACCTGGAGCTTCTCGAGGACCGGCTTGACGGAGACGACGTGCCGCTTGAACTTGAGCTCCGACTCCTCGAAGCCCGCGGCGACGCCGATCAGCTGCGAGAGGTGGAGGATCGGCATCGCGAAGTCCTTGCCCGTCGCCTTCTTCAGCTTCGACTGCCACGCGTCGAGCGAGAGGTGGCAGAGCGGGCACGGCGTCACCATCGCGTCGGCGCCGGCCTCCTTCGCCTGCTCGATCGGCTGGATCAGCTCCCCGAGAGCCGTCTCCTCGCGCGCCTGGATGATCGGGAAGCCGCAGCACTTGATCTTCGCCGGGTAGTCGATCGCCTCGCCGCCGCACGCTTCGATGATCCGCTCGAGCGACCACGGCCGGTCGGGATCCTCGAAGCCGAGCAGCTTCGACGGGCGCAGGATCTGGCAGCCGTAGAACGGAGCGATCTTGAGCCCCTTCAGCCCCTTGTGCGCGGTCTGCCTGAGCAGGTCGTACCCCTCGCCCTCGGCGACCATCCAGAGGAAGTGGCGCACGTCGACGGTGCCGTCGTACGAGGGGACGCCGACCTTCGCGAGGTTCTGGTTCACCCGCTCGCGCAGCGCGTCGTCGCCCTGCAGCTGGTGGTTTGCCTGCCGCAGGTTGAGCGTGCAGACGTTGCAGACCGTCATCAGCGTGTCGCACCCCGTCGCCTCCGCGTAGGCGAGGATGCGCGCGTTCAGGTGCAGGTAGTAGTCGGGGTCCGCCTCGTGGATGTCGCCGGCGCCGCAG
>DATMJW010000159.1:0-4762 GCA_035553355.1 Gaiellaceae bacterium
AGCGGACGCTTGTACTCCGGGTACTGCTGCGTGATCGGCTTCTTGAAGATCTGCCGCAGCGTGACCGCGAAGCCCTTGGCGGTGCCGATGGGGCCCGAGCCGCTCACGAGCGCCTCCTCACAGCACGACCACCAGGATGGCCGTGACGACCGCGTTGAGCGTCGCCACGGGGAGGAGCACCTTCCAGCCGAAGCGCATCAGCTGGTCGTAGCGGAGGCGCGGCAGCGTCGTCCGCATCCAGATGAACAGGAACAGCAGCACGGCGACCTTGAGCACGAACCACAGCGGCCCGAGCCCCTCGAGGAACGGGAAGTGCCAGCCGCCGAGGAAGAGCGTCGCCGCGAGTCCGGAGAGCGTGATCAGGTTGATGTACTCGGACATCGTGAAGAGGCCGAAGCGCATGCCGCCGTACTCGGTGTGGTAACCGGCCACGAGCTCCTGCTCGGCCTCCGGGAGGTCGAACGGCGCGCGCGCCGTCTCGGCCGTCCCGGAGATCATGAAGACGAGGAAGCCGACGAACTGCGGCACCACGTACCACCAGCTGCCGTCCTGGGCCTCGACGATCCCGGTCAGCGAGAGCGTCTGCGCCATCAGCACGACGCCGAGGACGGAGAGCGCGAGCGAGACCTCGTACGAGACGAGCTGCGCGCACGTGCGCATCGCGCCGAGCAGCGAGTACTTCGAGTTTGACGCCCAGCCGCCGACGATGAAGCCGTACGCGCCGATCGAGCCGATCGCGAAGATGAGGATGAGCGCGATCGGGACGTCCGCGACCTGGCCCTCGACGTCCACGCCGAAGATCGTCCAGCCGGGGCCGAACGGGATCACCGAGAACGTCGAGAGCGCGGTGAACGCCGCCACGAACGGCCCGAGGATGTAGAGGAAGTCGACGGCCGAGCCGGGGAAGAAGCTCTCCTTCTTGATCAGCTTCACGAGGTCCGCGATCGGCTGCAGCAGCCCGAACGGGCCTGCCCGGTTCGGCCCGTAGCGGAGCTGCATGCGCGCCATCACCTTGCGCTCGGTGAGCGTCAGGTACGCGAAGGCGCCCATCACCAGGTTGATGATGATCCCCGCCTTGATGAGCGACACCCACCACGGCTCGTTCAGCGTCTCTATGGCGACCTCACCACCTCGACGTCGCGGTGGAGGTCTCCCGCGTGCTCCTCTGCGATCCGGGCGGTGCCTGCGGCGAGGCGGCGGTTGATGCGCGCGCGCAGCTCCACCGACGTACCGTTGGAGCGCACCGTCACCGTGTCCCCGGCCGCGATCTGGCGGCGCTCGGCGTCGGCGGCGGCGAGCTCGATCTCCGCGCGCGGCCGCTGGAACTGGAGCTCGGGCGTCCGCTCCACGGCCGGGCCCGAGAAGAGCGGCCGGTAGCGCTGCAGGCGCAGGTTCGGGAGGAAGTGCTCGCCTGCGGGCTCGGGCGGCGTCGAGCGGGCGGGCGGCGCCGGCGCGGGCGCCTCGTACGGCGTCCGGGCGGGCAGCGGCGCCTGCTCACCGATCTCGCCGAAGGCGATCCCGCCGAACAGACGCTCGGAGAGCTCCGCGAAGACGACCGACGCGTGCGGCGAGACCGACACGCCGAAACGCTCGGCGAGCTTCGAGATCCACGCGAGCTCGTCGGGCGTGGGCGGGATCACGGTGCGGCGCAGGCGCTGCACGCGGCCCTCGAGGTTGACGTAGGAGCCGTCGCGCTCCAGGTAGCTCGTCCCGGGAAGGACGAGGTCGGCCCAGCCGACGGCGAGACCGTGGTACATCGTGATCGCGAGCACGCGCTCGGCGCGCTCGGCGAGCGCGCGCACGGCGGGGTCGGCAGCCGCCTCGTCGCCCGACACGATCAGCAGCCCGATCGGGTCGGGGTCGTCACCGTCGCCGGCGGCCGAGGCCGCCCATGCCTCGGCGACGCCGCGGCCGTTCGGCGTCGCAGGGAGGTGGAACGCCGCGCAGCCGCTCTTCCCCTCGAAACCGAGCGAGTGCGCGAGCTCGGCGAGCCGGGCGCCTCCGCCTCCGCCGCGACCGCTCCAGATGAGGACGGCGCGGTCGGACCCCCGCAGCGCGGCCATGAGGTCGCCGTCGATCTCCTCGATGCCGTCGACGAGTTCGACGCGCGCGCCGTTCCGGCGGCCCTGCTTCACCCACAGCTCCACGATCGGCGCGCGGTCGACGATCTCGTCGTCCCCGACGACCACGATCAGCTCGGCGTGACCGATCGTCGAGAGCGGCGCGCGGAAGGCGTCGAGCGCGCCCGAGGTCGCCTCCGGGAGCACCGCGGCGTGCGCACGGGCTCCCTCGCGCAGCAGCTTCCCGAGCGCGTACGCCTGCTCGACGGTCTCGGAGCCGGAGAGCGCCGTCACGATCCGGCCCTGCGCCTCGCGGATCATCGTCTCCGCGCGGGCGAGTGCATCCTCCCACGAGAGCTCGGAGAACCCTCGGCGGCGGACGCGCAGGAGCGGCTCGCGGATGCGGTCGTCGGCGTGCACGTGCGGGAAGGCGAACCGGCCCTTGTCGCAGAGCCACCCCTGCTCGACCTCGGGATGGTTGCGCGAGAGGACGCGCTTCGCCTTCCCCTCCCGCGTCGTCACCGAGATGTTGCAGCCGACGGGGCAGAGCCCGCAGACGGTCGGGACGTTCTGGATCTCCCACGGCCGCGCCTGGAACCGGTACTGCGAGGGCAGGAGCGCGCCCACGGGGCACAGCTCCGTCACGTTCCCGGTGAACGCGCCGGTGTACGGCTCGTCCTCGAACGTCGTGATCATCGAGAGGGCGCCGCGGTTGCGGGCGACGAGCTGCCCGTCCTCCGAGACGTTCTCGGAGAAGCGCGTGCAGCGGTAGCAGAGGATGCAGCGCTCGCGGTCGAGCAGGATCGTGGGCGAGAGCGGGATCGGCTTCTCGAGGGTGCGCTTCGGGAACGTCATCCGGCTCGACCCGGGCCCCCAGCGGAACGTCAGGTCCTGCAGCGGGCACTCGCCGCCCTTGTCGCAGACGGGGCAGTCGAGCGGGTGGTTGACGAGGATGAACTCGAGGGTCGCGTTCTGGCCCTCGGCCGCCTTCTCGGAGCCCTGCGCCGTCCGCACGACCATGCCGTCCTGCGCGGTCAGCGTGCAGCCCGCCTGGAGCTTCGGGATCCCCTCCACCTCGACGAGGCACATGCGGCACGCGCCGACGGGCGGGCCGAGGCGCGGCTCGTAGCAGAAGACCGGGATCTCGATGCCGGCGTAGGCCGCGGACTCGACGAGGCCGGTGCCCTTCGGCACCTCGACCTCCCGGCCGTCGATCGTCAGCTTGACCGTCTCGACCTGCGGCTGCGCGCTCATCGTGTGATCGCGTCGGCGACGGGGGAGTGGTGGTGCTGGTCGACCGGTGCGAAGATGCCGTCGAGGGACGACTCGCCGTTCATCGGGCACCCGTGCTCGAGGTGCGCCTGGAACTCGTCGCGGAAGCGGTCGATGTAGCTCGCGACCGGCATCGCGGCGGCGTCGCCGAGCGGGCACAGGCACTTGCCGAGGATCCGGTCGCAGACGTCGAGCAGGAGGTCGAGGTCGCCCTGCGACGCGGCGCCCTCCTCGATCTTGTTCAGGATCTGCACCATCCAGCGCGTCCCCTCGCGGCACGGCGTGCACTTCCCGCACGACTCGTGCATGTAGAACTGCGCGACGCGGAGCCCGAGCTGCACCATGCAGCAGCGGTCGTCGATGACGATCACCGCGCCGGAGCCGAGCATCGACCCGGCCTCGGCCATCGAGTCGAAGTCGAGCTGCGTGTCGACCTGGTCGGCCGTCAGCACCGGCACCGACGAGCCGCCCGGGATGATCGCCTTCAGCTTGCGGCCGTTCGCGATGCCGCCGCCGTGGTCGTAGATCAGCTCGCGCAGCGTCGTCCCGTTCTCGAGCTCGTAGTTGCCGCCGTTGACGACGTTGCCGCTCAGCGAGTAGACGCGCGTGCCGGCGGAGTTCTCGACGCCGCGCTTCGCGTACTCCGCGGCGCCGAGCTCGACGATCTTCGGCACCGTCGCCATCGTCTCGACGTTGTTGATCAGGCTCGGCGACGCGTAGAGGCCGGAGATCGCCGGGAACGGCGGCTTCGAGCGCGGCTGGCCGCGCTTCCCCTCGAGCGACTCGAGCAGGGCCGTCTCCTCGCCGCAGATGTACGCGCCGGCGCCGCGGTGCAGGACGATCGTGACGCCGCCGAGCAGGTCGGCCGCCCGTACCTCGTCGAGCGCGGCGCGCAGCACCTCGAACTCGTGCAGGTACTCGCCGCGGATGTAGATGAAGACGTTCCGGGAGCCGATCGCGTGTGCCGTGATCAGGCACCCCTCGATCAGGCGGTGCGGCACCGAGAACATGATCTCGCGGTCCTTGAAGGTGCCCGGCTCCGACTCGTCGGCGTTCACGACGAGGTAGATCGGCTTCTGCGTCTGGTCGGGTTTCGGCACGAAGCTCGCCTTCCGCCCCGTCGGGAACCCGGCGCCGCCGCGGCCGCGAAGCCCCGACGCGAGGAGCTCGTCGAGGAGCTGCGCCGGCTCCATCCGGCGCGCCTTCGCGAGCGACTCGAAGCCGCCGACGAGCGCGACCTGACGAAGCTTGCGGAGTACCGCGCCGTCGGCGCCCGCAAGGACGATCCGCTCAGCCGGCATCGGCTGCGGCCTCCCCTCCGCGAACCTCGGCGAGGATGCCGGGCACGTCGCCCGCCGTCACGCGCTCGCGGTAGCGGTGGTCGATCGCGACGACGGTGCCCCAGCCGCAGCCGCCGGCGCACTCGATCG
>DATMJW010000160.1:0-7273 GCA_035553355.1 Gaiellaceae bacterium
CGACGCGCTCGCGCACGCGGAGCAGGTCGTCGCCTTCGCCGTCACCGACACCGGGATCGGCATCCCCGCCGACAAGCTGCGGCTCGTCTTCGAGGCGTTCCAGCAGGCCGACGGGACGACGAGCCGTCGCTTCGGCGGCACGGGGCTCGGCCTCTCGATCAGCCGCGAGATCGCGCGGCTCCTCGGTGGCGAGATCCACGTGGAGTCGGAGCCCGGCAGGGGGAGCACGTTCACGCTCTACCTGCCGCAGGCGTTCGCGGGGCAGCCGCCGGCCGAGACCGGCGCCGACCTGCTGCGCGGCCTCGACGCGGGCTTCGTCGCCGTCGGCGCGACGGACGGGCAGGCGGCCGACGTCGACCTCGACGACACGTCGCTGCTCGTCCCGGAGATCGACGACGACCGCAACGCGATCGAGGCCGGCGACCGCGTCGTCCTCATCGTCGAGGACGACCCGGCCTTCGCCCGCACCGAGCTCGCGATCGCCCGCGAGCGTGGCTTCAAGGGGATCGTCGCGCTCCGCGGCGACACCGGGCTCGCGCTCGCGCGCGAGTTCCGCCCCGACGCGATCGTCCTCGACATGAACCTGCCGGTGCTCGACGGGTGGACGCTGCTCGACCGCCTCAAGAGGCACCCGGCGACGCGCCACATCCCCGTGCACATCGTCTCCGGCGTCGAGGAACGGCAGCCGGCGCTGATGGCCGGCGCGGTCGCCTTCGTGCAGAAGCCGGCGACGCAGGAGGCGCTCGAGGAGGTGTTCGGCGGGATCGAGTCGTTCATCGACCGCGGCGTGCGGCGGCTGCTCGTCGTCGACGACGACGAGACGCAGCGCGACGCGATCGTCGAGCTCGTCGGCGGCGACGGCGAGATCGAGATCGTCGCGGTCGGGTCGAGCGAGGAGGCCCTGCAGGCGCTCGAGTCGGAGCCGCCGTTCGACTGCATGGTGCTCGACCTGAAGCTGCCGAAGATGACGGGCTTCGACCTGCTCGAGAAGGTGAAGAGCGACACGCGCTTCGGCGGCCTTCCGGTGATCGTCTACACGGGGAAGGATCTGACGCGCCGCGAGGAGACGAAGCTGAAGCGCTACGCGGAGACGATCGTCGTCAAGGACGCGCGGTCGCCGGAGCGGCTGCTCGACGAGACGTCGCTCTTCCTGCACCGCGTCGAGTCGAAGCTGCCCGACGAGAAGAGGCGGATGCTCGAGCAGCTCCACAACGTCGAGGCGGTCTTCCTCGGGAAGAAGGTGCTCGTCGTCGACGACGACGTCCGCAACGTCTTCGCGCTGACGAGCGCGCTCGAGGCGAACGGGATGGAGGTCGTGTTCGCCGAGAACGGGCGCGACGGGATCGAGACGCTCAAGGCGAACCCGGACGTCGACCTCGTCCTGATGGACGTGATGATGCCGGAGCTCGACGGCTACGAGACGACGCACGAGATCCGCAAGCTGCCGGAGTTCGCCGGCCTCCCGATCATCGCGCTGACGGCGAAGGCGATGAAGGGCGACCGCGAGCGCGCGATCGCCTCCGGTGCGTCCGACTACATCACGAAGCCGGTCGACACCGACCAGCTCCTGTCGCTGATGCGGGTCTGGCTGTACCAGTAGGCGTGACGATCGGCGCGGATCGCGGCGCGGAGCTCGATCTCGAGCAGCTCGAGATCGAGCTCCTGCTCGAGGGGATCTACCGCCGCTACGGATTCGACTTCCGCCTCTACGCGCCGGCGTCGCTGCGGCGGCGCCTGCGGCGGCGGATGTACGGCGAGGGCGTCGAGTCGATCTCCGCGCTGCAGGAGCGGATCCTGCACGACCCCGTGGTGATGGAACGGCTGCTGCTCGACCTCTCGATCAACGTCACGGCGATGTTCCGCGACCCCGGCTTCTTCCTCGCGTTCCGCGAGAAGGTCGTGCCGCTTCTGCGCACGTACCCGTTCAGCCGCATCTGGATCGCCGGCTGCTCCACCGGCGAGGAGGTCTACTCCGTCGCGATCGTGCTGCGCGAGGAGGGGCTCTCGGACCGCGTGCGGATCTACGCGACCGACATCAACGAGGCGGTGCTCGAGCGGGCGCGGCTCGGCGTCTTCCCGCTCGACAAGATGAGGGACTACACCCAGAACTACCTCCGTGCCGGCGGCGAACGGCCGTTCTCGGAGTACTACCTCGCCCGCTACGACGGCGCGCAGTTCGACCGCTCGCTCGTCGAGAACGTCGTCTTCGCCCAGCACAACCTCGTCTCGGACGCCGCGTTCAACGAGTTCCACGTGATTCTCTGCCGCAACGTGATGATCTACTTCGACAAGCCGCTCCAGGATCACGTGCACGAGCTCTTCCATCAGAGTCTCGCGACGTTCGGCATCCTTGCTCTCGGCCAGAAGGAGACGATCCGCTTCACGCCGCACGCCGACGCCTACGAGGCACTCGACGCCGACGAGCGCCTGTACCGGAAGATCCGCCAGGGATGACGAGCTACGACATGATCGCGATCGGAGCCTCGTGGGGCGGGCTGAGCGCGATCTCGACCGTGCTCGACGGGCTCCCGCACGAGCTCGACGCCGCGATCGTGATCGCGCAGCACCGCGGAGCGGACACGGCTCGCGGGATGTTCGAGCAGCTCCTGCAGCGCCACGTCGAGCGGCCCGTGTGCGAGCCGAACGACAAGACGCCCGTGGAGCCGCGGCACGTCTACATCGCACCCCCCGACTACCACCTGCTCGTGGAGGACGGTCACTTCTCGCTCTCGACCGAAGCACGCGTGCAGCACGCACGGCCGTCGATCGACGTCCTCTTCGAGTCCGTCGCCGAGGCATACCGCGAGCGGGCCGTCGGGATCGTGCTGACGGGTGCGAACTCCGACGGCGCGCGCGGGCTCGCCGCGATCAAGAACACCGGCGGCGTCGCCATCGTCCAGAACCCGGCGTCGGCGGAGCGGAGCGAGATGCCGGACGCGGCGCTCGCCGCGACCGTCGCCGACGCGGTCCTCGGCCTCGAGGACATCCCCCGGTTCCTGTACGGCCTCTGCTGCACGCCCGCGATGCGAGGACGCGCATGAGCGACCGCGCGCGGATCCTGCTCGTCGACGACGTCCCCGAGAACCTCTTCGCGCTCGAGGCGATCCTCGAGCCGCTCGGGCAGGAGCTCGTCCGCGCGAGCTCGGGAGAGGAGGCGCTGCGTGAGCTCCTCCACGCGGAGTTCGCGTGCATCCTCCTCGACGTCCAGATGCCGCGGCTCGACGGCTTCGAGACGGCCCGGCTGATCAAGCAGCGGGAGCGGTCGCGGCACGTCCCGATCATCTTCCTGACCGCGCTCTCGAAGGACGCGGAGCACGTCTTCCAGGGGTACGACACCGGCGCGGTCGACTACATCACGAAGCCGTTCGACCCGACGATGCTGCGGGCGAAGGTCGGCGTCTTCGTCGAGCTGTGGCAGAAGACGCAGGAGCTGCAACGGCAGGCGGAGCGGCTGCGGCTGCAGGAGCTCGCCGCGCTCGAGCGCGAGAGCGAGGAGCGGTACCGGCTGCTCGCGGATGCGGTGCCGCAGATCGTCTGGACCTCCGACGCCGATGCGCGAACGACGTACTACAACCGGCGGTGGTACGAGTACACCGGCCTCGACCCCGCAGCCCCGATCACGGGCGCCGAGTGGCGCGACCTCGTCCACCCCGAAGACCTCTCCCGCATGCTCGGCGACTTCGAGGAATCCGGTGCCGACGTCCGCGCCTGGGAGTTCGAGTACCGCCTTCGGAACGCGGCGGGCCGCTACCGCTGGCATCTCGGCCGCGCACAGCCGCTGCTCGACGGCGACGGCCGGATCACGGGCTGGGTCGGCACCGCGCTCGACATCGAGGATCGGCGCGCGGCCGAGGACCGAGTCCGCTTCCTCGCCGAGGCCGGCTGGCTGCTCGGCAGATCGCTCGACTACGAACGGACGCTCGCGGACGTGGCGAAGCTGGCGGTGCCGCGCATCGCCGACTGGTGCACGGTCGACCTCCTGGACGGCGGCGCGATCCGCCGCGTCGCGGTCGCCCACGTCGACCCGCTCAAGATCGCACTCGCGCAGGAGCTGCACGACCGCTACCCGCCGGACCTCGAGCGCGACGCCGGCTCCGCAGCGGTCATCCGCACCGGAGAGCCGCAGCTGATCGCGGAGATCACGCCCGAGATGATCGCTGCGAACGCACCCGACGAGCTCTTCACCGAGATCGTCGCCGACCTCGGGATCCACTCCTGGCTCGGCGTGCCGCTCGTGGCCCGAGACGAAGTCCTTGGCGTGATCGGCCTCGTGCAGGCGGAGTCCGGCCGCACGTACACCGACGACGACGTCGCGCTCGTGCAGGAGCTCGCGCGCCGCGCCGCCACCGCTGTCGACAACGCGCGGCTCTACGCCGAGGCGGAGCGGCGCGCGCAGGCGGCGCGCGTCCTCGAGTCGGTCGGCGACGCCGTCTTCCTGCTCGACCGCGACGAGACGATCCGCCTCTGGAACCCCGCGGCCGCGGCGATCACCGGCCTCGCCGAGAGCGCCGTCGTCGGGCGGTCGATCCACGAGTTCGTCCCCGACTGGGACGATCTCCGCGGCCTCGTCCCCGTCGCGCGCAGCCCCACCGAGCCGGTGCGCGCCGTGACGACGCCGGTCGAGGTCGACGGCCGCGAGCTCTGGATCTCCGGCTCCGGGGTCGTCGTCGAGGAGGGAACCGTGTACGCGTTCCGCGACCTCACGGAGGAACGGGCGCTGGAGAAGATGCGGGCCGATTTCGTCGCGACGGTGTCGCACGAGCTGCGGACGCCGCTCGCCGCCATCTACGGGTCGGCGCAGACGATCCGGCGGCCCGACCTCGACCTCGGCGACCAGATCCGCGACGAGCTGCTCGGCGTGATCGCGACGGAGTCGGACCGCCTCGCCGCGATCGTCAACGACCTTCTCCTCTCGAGCCACCTCGACTCCGGCCGCCTGCCCGTCTCGATCGAGAGCTGCGATCCCGTGGAGCTCGCGGCTGCGGTCCTCGAGAGCGCGCGCACGCACCTCCCGTCCGAGATCGAGCTCGAGCTGCACGCGCCGGAGGATCTGCCGGCGGTCGCGGCCGACCCCGGGCAGCTGCGCCAGGTGCTCACGAACCTCGTCGACAACGCGATCAAGTACTCGCCCGGCGGGGGCACCGTCGCGCTCGAGCTCACGAACGGGGACGGGGCGATCCGCTTCGCCGTGCGGGACAGCGGGCTCGGCATCCCCGCGAACGAGCACGCGCGGATCTTCGAGAAGTTCTATCGCCTCGACCCGGACATGACGCGCGGGATCGGCGGCACCGGGCTCGGGCTCTACATCTGCCGCGAGCTCGTTCGCCGCATGGATGGCCACATCTGGGTCGAGTCGACGTTCGGGGAAGGATCCACGTTCGTCGTCGAGCTGCCCGTCGCCGACCGCGTGCGCGAGCCCGGGCGCCCGCACGCCGTCTCGGCCTGACGCAGGCTCTCGGCGAGCGCGCGCGACGGAACCGCGCGTTCGACACCACGTCGGAAAGCACCAGCGCTCCCGACCACGCGTACTGTGGTGACTCCTTGCCTCTCCGCGTCCAGGGGGAGTAGCGTCTTGGCCGCCGCGTCCAAACGGCGCGCGAGAGGAGACGCCCCGAGTGCTGACCGTCCGCGAGATCGCCGAGCTGCCCGGCCTCGACCTGCGCGTCGCCGCCGGGGCGAGCGGGCTCGGCAACCGGATCGGCTGGGTGCACGTCTCGGAGCTGCCGGACCCGACGCCCTGGCTCGAAGGCGGGGAACTCCTGATCACGACCGGCCTTGGCATCGGCGAGCTGTCGCGGCCTCAGCGCGAGTACGTCCGCCGGCTCGCCGCGCACGACCTCGCGGGGCTCGCCTTCGGCGTCGGCTTCGGCTGGCCGGAGCCGCCCGCCGCTCTCGTCGAGGAGGCGGAGGAGCTCGGGTTCCCGGTCGTGACCGTGCCGTACGAGGTGCCGTTCATCGCGCTGACGAAGGCGATCTCCGCCCACCTCGCGAACGAGCAGCTCGCCCGGATGGAGCAGGCGCTCGCGCTGCACGAGCGGCTGACCTCCGCCGTGCTGGAGGGTCGCGGCGTCGGCACTCTGCTCGCGATCCTCGGCGACCACGTCGGCTGCCCGCTCGTCCTCGTCGACGAGCACGGCCGCGTGCTCGGGGAACGGCAGGGCGCGCGGCTCGCCTCCTGCGAGCACGTGCTCGAGCTTCCCGTCGCCGTCGACGGCGAGACGGCGACGCTGCGCGCCGGCAGCGTGCGGGGCGAGCTCGGGGAGTACGACCGCCTCCTCCTCCACCACGGCCAGACGGCGCTCGCGTTCGAGCTCTCGCGCCGGCACGCGGTCTCCGCGGCCGAGCTGCGCCTCGCCGGCGACCTGCTCGAGGACCTCGAGCACGACCGCCTCGACGAGCGCGAGCTCCATCGGCGCGTCGCCGCGTTCGGGCTCGACCCGCAGCGCCGGTACGCGGCGCTGCTCGCGGTCTCGGCGGAGACCTCGGCCGACGCCTTGCGGGCGGCGGCCGCGCGCGAGCTCGACGCACGGTCGGCGCGCTACCTCTCCGCCGCCCGACTCGACCGGGCGGCGTTCCTCGTCGCGAGCGAGACGGAGGACGCCGCGCTCCGGCTCGCCGAGGACGTCGCCGCCGCGATGCCCGGGACGCGCGTAGGCGTCGGCCGCCCGAGCAGCGGCCGCGGCCTCGGCCGGAGCCTCCTCGAGGCGCGGGCCGCCCTCGACGCCGTGGAAGCGCCGGTCGCGTCGTACCGCGACCTCGGATCGCTCGAGCTCCTGCTGAGCCTGCCGCCCGCAGCGCTGGAAGCGTTCGTCGACCGGGTGCTCGGGCCGGCGGCGCGCAGCACGTGGCTGCTCCAGTCGCTCCGCGCGCTCCTCGACAGCGGCTGCCGCTGGAGCGAGGCCGCCGCCGCGCTCGGCGTCCACCGGCACACGCTGCGCTACCGGATGGAGCAGCTGCGCAAGCAGACAGGCCTGCACCCGGACGACCCCGCACAACGCATGGAGCTCTGGCTCGCGGTCAAGGCCCGGCAGGCGCTCGCGGCGCGCGCCGAGGCGGCACTCGAGCCCGCGTAGGCGGCGCCACTCCCTCCTGCGGCCCACCGGCCGGCCACGCGGAGTGCGGTTTACCGCACCTCCGCGTCGCGGGTGGAGTGTCACGATTCGTGCGTGCCCCGGACCGTAGTGATCGTCGACGACCACCCGAGCTTCCGCGCCTCGGCGCGCGCGATCCTGGAGGCCGACGGGTTCGAGGTCGTCGGCGAGGCGGAGGACGG
>DATMJW010000161.1:0-12523 GCA_035553355.1 Gaiellaceae bacterium
CTCGCGGAGCTGCGGCCGTGCGGCGACGTCGGCCTCGTCCCGACGATGGGCGCGCTCCACGCCGGCCATGTCGCGCTGCTCGCGGCGGCGCGCGCGGAGAGCACGACGGTGGTCGCGAGCCTCTTCGTCAACCCGGCGCAGTTCTCCGAGGCGACCGATCTCGCCCGCTACCCGCGGGACGAGGAGCGGGACGCGGCCGTCGCCGCCGAGGCCGGCGTCGACCTGCTCTTCGTCCCACCGGCCGAGGAGATGTACCCGCCGGGCTTCCAGACGTGGGTGGACGTGGAGGAGCTCGGCGCGGTGCTCGAGGGCGTCCACCGGCCCGGCCACTTCCGCGGCGTCGCGACGGTCTGCCTCAAGCTCTTCAACCTCGTCCGGCCGCGGCGGGCGTACTTCGGCCAGAAGGACGCACAACAGGTGGCCGTGCTGCGGCGGATGCTGCGCGACCTCGACCTCGAGCCCGAGCTCGAGCTGCGCGTGCTGCCGACGGTCCGAGACGCCGACGGGCTCGCCCTCTCCTCCCGCAACGCCCGCCTCACGCCAGAGGAGCGGCAGCGCGCGCTCGCTCTCCCCCGCGCCCTCGCGACGCGCGACGTCGCCGCCGCCCGCGCGGTGCTTGCGGGCCTCGACGTCGACTACGTCGAGGTCGCCCCGTTCGACCCACCTGTCCTCGCCGCCGCCGTGCGCGTCGGCGACGTCCGGCTCATCGACAACGTCGTCCTCGACGAGAAGGAGACCCCATGACCACGCGGCCACGCCGCCCGGCACCCGGTACCCCTGCCCCGGGCAAGCTGCCCCTCACCGACCTCGCCGAGCTGAAGGCGCGGCGCCAGCCGATTGCGATGATCACCGCGTACGACGCGCCGAGCGGCCGGCTCGCCGACGACGCGGGAGCGGACGTCGTCCTCGTCGGCGACTCGGCCGCGATGACCGTCCTCGGCCACGACTCGACGGTGCCGGCGACGATGGAGGAGATGATCGTCCTCACGCGGGCGGTCACGCGCGGTGCGCGGCGACCGCTCGTCGTCGCGGACATGCCCTTCGGGTCGTTCCAGGTCTCGGACGAGGAGGCGGTCGCGAACGGGGTGCGATTCCTCAAGGAGGCCGGCGCAGACGCGGTCAAGGTCGAGGGCGCAGGGCCGACGCTCTCGCGCGTCCAGGCGCTCGTCGGCGCGGGAGTGCCCGTGATGGCGCACATCGGCCTGACCCCGCAGTCGGCGACGATGCTCGGCGGGTTCAAGGCGCAGGGCCGGACGGCGGCGAAGGCGCTGCGGCTGCTCGACGACGCCCTCGCGCTCGAGGCGGCCGGGGCCTTCGCGCTCGTCCTCGAGGCGGTGCCGGCACCGGTCGCCGCGACGATCACGACGTCGCTCTCGATCCCGACGATCGGCATCGGCGCCGGGAGCGCCTGCGACGGGCAGGTGCTCGTGTGGCACGACGTGCTCGGGCTGTACCCGGGGCGCGCGCCGAGGTTCGTGAAGCAGTACGCGGACCTCGCGACGGCGATCACCGACGCGGTGGCGGCGTACGTGGCGGACGTGCGGGAGGGGCGATTCCCGGAGGAGCAGCACACCTACGCGATGCCCGAGGACGAGCTGGCGGCGTTCACCGCCGCGCTCGCGGAGCGCGCGGTTCGGTCGCGCTAGCCGGGGAGGACGACCGGCAGGTACGCGAACGCCGCGAGGAAGAGCGCGACGAGCGCGAGCGCGGCGGCCGCGCGCCCCCAGCTCCAGCCGTGGACGGCGCGCGTCCCGAGCAGCAGCAGCGCCGCCGACCAGACGCCGAACGCGAGCTCGAGCGCGTGGAACACCGTGCCGGCGGCGCCGTTGTCGGCGCCGCCGCTCCGGAAGACGTCGCCGCCGAACGCGACGAGCTCCGCGGGCCGCAGGGTGAGGAGCGAAAGCGCGAGCGGCGCCGCTGCGAACGCGACGACGTGGCGCGCGCGGCGGAAGTCGCCGAGACCGCCGAGCCCGCGCGCACCGAGGTAGAGCGCACCGCCGATGACGAAGTACCCGACCATCCCGTAGAGCGAGCCGGCGACGAACGTCCAGATCGAGATCAGCGCGGCGTCGTACTCGGGATTGTCCGCGAGGGTCGCGGCCGTCGACGTGGCGAGCACGCCGCCGATGCCGGCGAGGAGGATCAGGGCGAGCACGGGCTCCTGCCTCGCGTCGAGGTCGTCCTGCGACGTCTCGCGCAGCGCCACGAACACCGCCCGCGGCGTGACGAGGACGCCCAGCACCCGCAGCCACCACTCGCGCTCGAGGCTCATGCCCGCACGGTAGTGAAGTCGTTAGGGTCGACGCGTGGACGCGGATCGCGACCTGACGGACGGGCTGCGCGCGGCGATGCCGCTCGCCGCGACGCTCGGGATCGAGCTCGCAGCGGCGGCACCGGAGGAGGTGCGGGCGCGGCTCGCCCATCGCGACGAGCTCACCACGGCAGGCGGCACGCTCCACGGCGGCGCGCTGATGAGCCTCGCCGACGCCGTCGGCGCGTACTGCGCCTTCCTCAACCTCCCCGACGGGTCGGTGCGGACGGCGACGATCGAGTCGAAGACGAACTTCTTCCGCCCGGTGGGGGCGGGGTACGTGCACGCGGTCTCGCGCCCGCTGCACGTGGGCCGCACGACGATCGTGGTCGAGACCGATCTCTTCGACGACGACGAGCGCCGCGTGGCGCGCGTCACGCAGACGCAGGCCGTCCTCTAGCCGCAGCGGGCGCTACGGCGCGAGGACGCGCGCGAGCGCTGCGTGCCCGTCCTCGAGCACCGGTTCGCCGTGCGAGACGAGCACGCGTTCGACCGGCAGCTCGAGGAGCGGCGCGAGCGACGCGCGCAGGTCGTCGTGCGACGGGCCCGAGAGCCATCGCTCCGGGCACAGGCGGAGCCGGTCGTCGGTCGCACGTGGCTTCGCGCCGGCGCCGAGCAGGACGTCCCCGACGACGACCGTCCGGTGCTCGGGGAGCCAGTACGCGACCTCCGCGCGCCGCGCCGTCTGGATCGCCTCGATCCCGCCCGGGAGGCCACCGTCCGCGACCTGGTCGGTGACCGTGACGCCACGGTTCGCCGCCGAGCGTGTCGAGTACTTCGCAGCCCACACACGGCCTGCGCCGACCTCGGCCGTCGAGCGGAGGTGGAAGAAGACCGTCAGGAGGACGTGCTCCGGCCGACCGACCGACGCCGGCGGGTCGAGGGGGTCGATCAGGACGAGCCCGTCCGCCGTGTCGACGGCGACGCAGCCGACCTCCTCCCGCCACTCCTCGTGCCGCACGGTCCAGCGGCGAAGGCCGGGCGCGAGCTCCTGCACTACGCCGCGACCGCCGCCCGCTGCGCGAGCACGTCCCGCAGGAACATGCCCGTGAACGACCCGTCGACCTCCGCCACGTCTTCCGGCGTGCCGACCGCGACGAGCTCGCCTCCCGCCTCCCCGCCCTCGGGCCCGAGATCGATCACCCAATCCGCCTGCTTGATCACGTCGAGGTTGTGCTCGATCACGAGCACCGTGTTGCCCGCGTCGACGAGCCGCTGCAGCACCTCGAGCAGCTTCTCGATGTCCGCGAAGTGAAGCCCCGTCGTGGGCTCGTCGAGGATGTAGAGGGTGCGGCCGGTCGCGACCTTGCAGAGCTCGGCCGCGAGCTTCACCCGCTGCGCCTCGCCGCCCGAGAGGGTCGTCGCAGGCTGCCCCAGCTTGATGTAGTCGAGGCCGACGTCGTGGAGCGTCTGCAGCCGCCGGCGCAGCTTCGGGATCTTGGCGAAGAACCCGAGCGCCTCCTCGACGGACATCTCGAGCACGTCCGCGATCGACTTCCCCTTGAAGCGGACCTCGAGCGTCTCCTTGTTGTAGCGGTGCCCGTGGCACGTCTCGCAGGGGACGTACACGTCCGGCAGGAAGTGCATCTCGATCTTGATGGTGCCGTCCCCCTTGCAGGTCTCGCAGCGCCCGCCGCGGACGTTGAACGAGAAGCGGCCCGGCTTGTACCCGCGCACCTTCGCCTCGGGCGTCAGCGAGTAGAGCTCGCGGATGTGCGTGAAGAGGTCGATGTAGGTCGCGGGGTTCGAACGCGGCGTCCGCCCGATCGGCTTCTGGTCGATGTCGATCACCTTGTCGAAGCACTCGATGCCGTCGACCGCCTCGTGCGCGCCGGGCTTCACGCGCTGCCGGTTGAGCCGGTTCGCGAGCGCCTTGTAGACGATCTCGTTCACGAGCGTCGACTTCCCGGAGCCGGAGACGCCCGTCACCGCGACGAACTTCCCGACCGGGAACTCGACGTCGATCCCCTTCAGGTTGTGCATCGCCGCCCCGCGGACGACGAACGAGCCACGGTCGTCGGTGCGGCGCGGCGGGATCGCGATCCGGCGTGCGCCCGAGAGGAACTGGCCCGTGACGGAGCGCTCGTTCGCCATCACCTCGTCCGCCGCGCCCTCGGCGACGACGTAGCCGCCGTGCTCGCCCGCGCCGGGCCCCATGTCGACGAGCCAGTCGGCGGTGCGCATCATCTGCTCGTCGTGCTCGACGACGAGCACGGTGTTGCCGAGGTCGCGCAGCCGCTCGAGCGTGGCGATCAGCTTGTCGTTGTCGCGCTGGTGGAGGCCGATGGACGGCTCGTCGAGGATGTAGAGGACGCCCACGAGCTGCGAGCCGATCTGCGTCGCGAGCCGGAGCCGCTGCGCCTCGCCGCCGGAGAGCGTCTTCGCAGCCCGGTCGAGCTGCAGGTAGCCGACGCCGACGTTGTCGAGGAACGTCAGCCGCTCCCGGATCTCCTTCACGATCCGGTGTGCGATCAGCTCCTCCGTCGGCGTCAGCGCCAGCTCGTCGAGGAACGCGAGCGCCCGCGTGACCGACATGCGCGTGAAGTCGTGGATCGACTTCCCGCCGACCGTCACCGCGAGCACCTCCGGCTTGAGGCGCGCGCCGTTGCAGGTCGGGCACGGGCGGAAGCTCATGTACTCCTCGATCCGCTCGCGCTGCTGCGAGGAGTCGGTCTCCTTGTAGCGGCGCTCGAGCGAGGCGACGACGCCCTCGAAGGCCATCGTGTAGGAGCGGCGCCGGCCCATCTGGTTGCGGTAGGTGATGTAGAGCCGGTCGCCGTTCGTGCCGTAGAGGAAGAGGTTCTGCTGCTCCGGCGTGAGATCCCGCCACGGCGTCTCGCCGTCGATCTCGTAGCGCTCGAGGATCGCCTGCACGATCGCCTCGTAGAAGTTGCCGCTCCACGGCGCGAGCGCCTCCGTCACCGCGAGCGAGGGGTCCGGCACGAGCAGGTCCGGGTCGATCTCCTGCTGTGCGCCGAGGCCGGTGCAGCGCGGGCAGGCGCCGTGGGGCGAGTTGAAGGAGAAGATGCGCGGCTGGAGCTCCGGCAGCGAGACCCCGTGCTCGGGGCAGGCGAACTTCTCGCTGAAGAGCATCGAGTCGCCGTCGATCACGTCGACGGCGACGAGGCCGTCCGCGAGCGCGGCCGCCGTCTCGACCGACTGGGTCAGCCGCTGCCGCAGATCCGGCTTCAGCACGAGCCGGTCGACCACCACCTCGATCGTGTGCTTGAACTTCTTGTCGAGGACGATCTCCTCCTCGAGCAGCCGCACCTCGCCGTCGACCTTCACACGGGTGAAGCCGTCTGCGCGGAGCTCGTCGAGGACGTCGCGGAACTCACCCTTGCGGTCGCGCACGAGCGGTGCGTTGACCGTGAACTTCGTGCCCTCCGGCAGGGCCAGGATCTGCTCGACGATCTGGTCGAGGCTCTGCCCGGCGATCGGCCGCCCGCAGACCGGGCAGTGCGGCCGGCCGACGCGCGCGTAGAGCAACCGCAGGTAGTCGTAGATCTCGGTGACGGTGCCGACGGTGGAGCGCGGGTTCCGCGACGTCGTCTTCTGGTCGATCGAGATCGCCGGCGAGAGGCCGTCGATCGAGTCGACGTCCGGCTTCTCCATCATCTGCAGGAACTGGCGCGCGTAGGCGGAGAGCGACTCGACGTAGCGGCGCTGCCCCTCCGCGTAGATCGTGTCGAAGGCGAGCGACGACTTCCCGGAGCCCGAGAGCCCGGTGATGCAGACGAGGCTGTTCCGCGGCAGCCGGACGTCGATGTCCTTGAGATTGTGCTCGCGGGCCCCGTGGACGATGAGCTCGTCGGCGGCCATGGCAGCCCCATTCTAGCGTCCGAACACACGTTCGTAAAGCCGGGGGACGATTGACACGCGCAGCCGACGGACATGACCGCACGCGTGACGGAGACCGCCAAGCGCGCAGCGATCGCGACCCTCGTGGTGGGCGGGATCGTGGCGCTCGCCCTCGCGGTGTGGAAGCTCAAGCTGCTGTTCGCGCTGCTCTTCCTCGCGTTCATCCTGGCCGCCGCCATGCGCCCGACCGTGGAGTGGCTCGCCCGCAAGGGGATCCCGCGCGCGCTCGGCATCCTGCTCCACTACACGGTGCTCGTCGGCGGCCTCGTCGCCTTCCTCTGGGTCGTGATCCCGCGCGCGATCGAGCAGATCGAGGACGCCGTCGGCGCGAACTCGGAGCTGGGCGAGGAGGCCCAGAGGTCGACCGGGCTGAAGCACGACATCCTCGTCGGGCTGCAGCGCCGGCTCGAGAACCTGCCGTCGGGCGAGTCGCTCGTCGATCCGGCGGTCGAGGTGACGCGGATCGTCGTCGAGATCGGGCTCGGGATCTTCTTCGTGCTCGCGAGTGCGGCCTACTGGACGTTCGAGCGTGAGCACGCGCAGAACCTGCTCGCGTCGCTCATCCCGCGACCGAGGCGCAAGCGCGTCCGCGACACCTGGAACCTGATCGACGCCAAGCTCGGCGCGTACGTCCGCGGGCAGGCGGTGCTGATCGTCGGCGTCGCGGCGGTTCTCTCGGTCGTCTTCTGGGCGATCGGGCTGCCGTACTGGCTGCTCGTCGCGGCATTCGCGGGGATCGTCGAGATCATCCCGGTGATCGGGCCGTTCGCGGCCGGCGCGCTCGCCGTCGGCGTCGGCTTCACCGACAGCCTCCAGACGGCCCTCCTCGCCGGGATCGCCGTCCTCGTCGTGCGCCTGCTCGAGGACTACCTCGTGATCCCGCGCGTGCTCGGCGACGCCGTCGGCCTGACGCCGCTCGTCGTCCTGTTCGCGGTCACGGCGTGCGGCCTCCTCTTCGGCGGCTTCGCCGTCATCCTCGCGATCCCCGCGGCCGCCGTCGTGGCGACGTTGATCAACGTGATCGTGAGGAACCAGGACCCGGCGGAGGAAGAGGTGCCGAGCGTGATCTTCTCGCCCTCGGACGCCGAGAGCAGCTAGCCCGGCGTCAGGCCTTGCGGCCGCGGCCGAAGATGAGGCCGCCGAGCGTGAACCCGAGGCCGAACGTGCCGACCGCGAAGGCGCCGAGCGCGAAGGCCTTGCGCCCGACCGAGAGCCGCTGCCACCGGCCGAGGGCCTCCTGCTCCTCGCGCGTCAGCGGCTCGCCGCGGCGTTGCTTGCGGAGCGCCCCGCCCGCGCGCAGGCCGAGGTAGAGGTCGTCGAAGATCTCTGGGGCTTCGTCGGGCTCGCGCGCCTCGTCAACCACGTCGCGAGTCTAGTACCCCGTCCGGAGGTTCCCACGCGTAAGGTTCCGTCCCTTGGCAACACGGATCCTGCACATCTCCGACCTGCACTTCGGCCGCGGCGACAAGCCCGAGTCGATCGAGGCGCTGGCACGGCTGATCGCGGACGTCGACCCGATCCTCGTGATCGCGAGCGGCGACCTCACCCACCGCGGCACGCGGCAGCAGCACGACCGCGCCGCCGAGTTCCTCCGCGCGCTCGAGCTCCCGCTGCTGACGATCCCGGGGAACCACGACATCCCGTACACGTTCCCGCAGCGCTTCACCTCGCCGTGGGTCGAGTTCGAGCGCCAGTGGGAGACGACGGAGCCGATCGTGCGGCTCGACGGCGTCGTCGCGGTCGGCCTCAACTCCGTCCGCCCGTGGCGGCACCAGTCGGGTCGGATCCTGCTGCGCCAGGTCGAGCGCGCCCGCGACGCCTTCCGGGACACGCCGGACGGGACGTTCCGCGTCGTCGCACTCCACCACCACCTCCTCGGCGCGCCGTGGCGGTCGCGGAAGAAGCCGGTCGCGCAGCGGAACGTCGTGCTGGCGGGGCTCGTCGACGCCGGCGCCGACCTCATCCTCGCCGGGCACATCCACCAGAGCACCGTCGCCGAGCGCCGGGAGTTCGAGCTCTCGACGCCCGGCGGCGAGCGCGCGGTCGTCGTCTCGATCGCGCCCGGGTTCGGGCAGCCGCGGCCGAACAGGCGCGGCGAGGCGCGGGGACTGCACGTCTACGAGGTCGCCGAGCGGTGGCTGCGGACCGCCACCTACATCTGGCGTGACGACGGCTGGGCGCTCACGGCCGTGCGGCGATTCCCGCGCGGCCGCGAGCCCCTGGCCTTCGAGCTTCCTACGCGGTGACCCGGCGATCGCCGCGGCCGCTGAAGAGGCGGCCGACGATCGTGACGAGCACCGCAGCGACGACAACGGCGATGATGAAGCCGATCAACCCGTCCACCAACAGGTTGTAGACGAGCAGCACGGCTGCAACGCCGATCGCCATCGTGAGCAACAGGCCCATCGGGTCACGTCCGGGATTCACGAGCCGCCCGAGCGCACCGACGATGAGGCCGACGATGATGAGACCGATGATTTCACCCATGGCGGCAGTCTCCCCCCGGCGCGGCGCGGGCAAACCGCGGGTAGAGTCCCGCCGGTGCAGGGGCGCTACGACACGCTGAAGGAGCGGCTCGCGCAGGTCCACGACCTGCGCCGGGCGCAGGAGATCCTCTTCTGGGACCAGACGGTGATGATGCCGCCGGCGGGCGGCCCCGTCCGCAGCGCGCAGCTGACGACGCTCGACCGGATCGCGCACGAGCTCTTCGTCGACGACGAGGTCGGCCGGATGCTGGAGGAGCTGCGCCCGTACGAGGAGAGCCTCCCGTACGACTCCGACGAGGCGAGCCTGATCCGGACCTCCCGCCGCGACTGGGAGAAGTCGCGCCGCGTCCCCGCCGAGCTCGCTGCCGAGATGGTCGGCGCCGCCGCCGAGGCGCACGACGTCTGGGCGAAGGCGCGCGCCGAGAACGACTTCGCGCTCTTCCTCCCCCACCTCGAGCGAGCCGTCGAGCTGAAGCGCCGCTACATCGAGTGCTTCGACGACTACGACGAGCCGTACGACGTGCTCCTCGACGACTACGAGCCGGGGATGAGGACGGCCGAGGTGCGCGCGGTCTTCGACGACCTCAAGCGGGAGCTCGTGCCGCTGATCGCCGAGGTGGGCTCGGTCGAGGGCGACGACGCGTTCATGGGCGGCCCGTGGCCGGTCGACGCGCAGCACACGTTCTCGCTGCAGGTGATCGAGAAGTTCGGGTTCGACCCGCGGTACATGCGCCTCGACGTCACCGTCCACCCCTTCGCCGCGAGCTCGGCGACGCACGACATCCGGCTCACGACGCGGTACTCGGCCGACGACATCACTTCGCTCTTCACCGCGATGCACGAGTGCGGCCACGGGCTCTACGAGCACGGCGTCTCGACGAGGCTCGAGCGCACGCCGCTCTGCCACGGCGTCTCCTCGGCGCTGCACGAGTCGCAGAGCCGGATGTGGGAGAACACCGTCGGCCGCAGCCGCCCCTTCTGGAACCACTTCTACCCCGCGATGCAGGCGGCGTTCCCCGAGGCGCTCGGCGACGTCGACCAGGAGCGCTGGTACCGCGCGATCAACCGCGTGAAGCCGTCGTACATCCGCGTCGACGCCGACGAGGCCACGTACAACCTCCACATCATCCTGCGCTTCGAGCTCGAGCAGGAGATCTTCGCGGGGACGGTGGCGCTGAAGGATCTCCCGGAGGCCTGGAACGCTCGCTTCGAGGAGTACCTCGGCATCCCGATCCCGAACGACAGCGTCGGCGTCCTGCAGGACGTCCACTGGTCGGGCGGCGGTTTCGGCTACTTCCCCACCTACTCGCTCGGGAACATCATCTCGGTGCAGATCTGGGAGCGCGTCCTCGCCGACCTCCCCGACCTGCCGGAGCAGTTCGAGGCCGGCGAGTTCGGGCAGCTGCACGAGTGGCTGCGGACGAACCTCTACTCGCTCGGCCGCAAGTTCACGCCGCAGGAAACGCTCGAGCGGGTCGTCGGCGGCCCGATCGACGCGCAGCCGTACGTGCGGTACCTGAAGGACAAGCTGACGGCGCTCGCGCCGGCGTAGCCGCGCTAGGCGAGCGCCGCGTGCGCTCCGGCGACGCCGACGCCGTACACGAGGTGGTACGACAGGTCGAGCGCGAGCTCGTTCGGCGGGTACCGCCAGGGCGGCTCGTAGATCCCGAGCGGGACGAGCTGCGCGTAGCTCGCCGCCCACACGGCGGTTCCGAGCGCGAGCCCGCGCCGGAGCGCGTCGCTGCGGGAGCCGCCGGCGGCGACCGCGTATCCCACACCCCACGCCGTCCCGTAGCCCCAGTGCATCGCGTGGGTGAGAGGCTGGATCCACGTCGGCGGCGGGTCGATCCGGAGCGGCGCGAGGAGCCGGCGTGCGACCTGCGCGGGCGCCGGCGCGTCTTCCCACGCGGGGTCGGTCGCGCCGTCGTCGGCGTCGCCGCCGCGACGCGCCCTCTGCGCGACCTCCTGCCAGGCGGTCATCAGCGCTGTGCCGGCGGCGCCCGCGGCGAGGCCGACGGCGAGCGCGCGACCGCGCACTAGAGCTTCTCGACGAACGCGGCCTTGCGGCGCTCGAACTCCGCCGCGTCGATCTTCCCCGCGTCGCGGAGCGCGACGAGCTTCTCGAGGCCGTCGAGCGGCTCCCCCTCCGCGGTCTTCGTCTCCTCGAGGTACCGGTGCGGCTGCCGCGTCAGGATCCGGCGCAGGCCGCGGGGCCGCAGCGGCGTCCGGTGTGCCGCCGGTCCCGTGATCGGGCGTTTCTGGCCGAAGCGCCGGTAGAGGAAGAGGACGACGGTCGCGCCGATGACCGACGCGAAGAAGTAGGTGATGCTCGCCTCGGGCGCGGACGGGTCGTCCGGGACGACGCCGACGAGACCGGCGAGGAAGCCGCCCAGGAGGGAGCCCGCGAGCCCGACCGCGATCGTGGCCCAGAGCGGCAGCGGGTCGGGGCCCGGCAGCGTGAACCGGGCGATCGCGCCGATGATCAGCGCCCCGATGAGGAGCCCGAGGAGGCCGCCGACGATCTCCATGCAGCGGCTCTACCCGTGGCTGCTGAAGCCTGAAACGCTACGCGTAGCGAGCCGCGGCGCGGGCGCGCGCCTTCGCCGCCTCGACCGCGCGGTCCTTCGGCGGCGCCGCCGTCACGAGTGACGCGAGCAGCTTCCGCGACGCGGCCGCGACCTCCTCGACGGCGGCCGCGAACGCCGCCTCGTTCGCCTTCGACGGCTTCGTCGTCCCGCTGATCTTGCGCACGTACTGGAGCGCCGCCGCGCGAACCTCGTCCTCCGTCGCGGGCGGCTCGAAGTTGTGGAGCGTCCTGATGTTCCGGCACATGCGCGACAGCTTACGCCGACGCGGGCGCGCTCAGCGCCTCGAGCTCGCGCCGGAGCTCCTTGATCTCGTCCCGGAGCTTCGCCGCGTACTCGAAGCGGAGCTCCTCCGCGGCGGCGAACATCTCCTCCTCGAGCGTGATCGCGAGCTTCTCCAGCTCCTCGCGTGACATCCCCTCGACCTTCGGACCGCCGCGCCGCCGCTTGCCGGGCACCGTCGGCGCCTCGAGCGAGAGGAACTCGGCGATGTCGCTGACGCCCTTGACGATGTTCTCGGGCGTGATCCCGTGCTCCTCGTTGTACGCGAGCTGGACAGCGCGGCGTCGCTCCGTCTCGTCGAGAGCGCCCTTGATCGCCTCGGTCATCTTGTCCGCGTAGAGGAGGACGCGCCCGTTCACGTTGCGCGCCGCGCGGCCGATCGTCTGGATGAGCGCCGTCTTCCCGCGCAGGAAGCCCTCCTTGTCCGCGTCGAGGACCGCGACGAGCGAGACCTCGGGGAGGTCGAGCCCCTCGCGGAGCAGGTTCACGCCGACGAGGACGTCGTACTCGCCGAGCCGCAGCTCGCGGATGATCTGGATCCGCTCGAGCGTGTCCACCTCGGAGTGCAGGTAGCGCGTCTTCACCCCCGCCTCGAGCAGGTAGTCGGTCAGGTCCTCGGCCATCTTCTTCGTCAGCGTCGTCACGAGCACCCGCTCGCCGGCATCGGCGCGCTTGCGGATCTCGTTCAGGAGGTCGTCGATCTGGTTGCGCGTCGCGCGCAGCTCGACCTCGGGATCGACGATGCCCGTGGGCCGGATCAGCTGCTCGGCCACGACCGTCGAGTGGCGCAGCTCGTAGTCGCCGGGAGTCGCCGAGACGAAGAGGAGCTGCGGCACCTTCGCCAGGAACTCGTCGAACCGGAGCGGCCGGTTGTCGAGCGCCGAGGGCAGCCGGAAGCCGTGGTCGACGAGCGTCTGCTTGCGCGAGCGGTCGCCCTCGTACATGCCGCCGATCTGCGGGATCGTCTGGTGCGACTCGTCGACGAAGCAGACGAAGTC
>DATMJW010000162.1:0-16951 GCA_035553355.1 Gaiellaceae bacterium
CGAATAGCCTGAGTGGAGGTGGAGCTCGACGTACATCCGCGGCTAGTCCGGCCAGGCGAGGGTGAGGTGCTGAACGACGCGGAGACGCGGTGGACGGAGATCCTCTGCGACGTGCCCGAGCTCGTCGTCTCGCTCTTCCGCCGCGGGAACGTGCTCCGGCTCCGCGTCCGGCCCGAGCGGGACGACGAGCGCGCCCTCCAGGACGTAGAACGCGTCCGCGTGCGTCCGGTGCACGTGCAGCTCCGGCCCGTCGACGCCGGCTCCGCGGCGGAAGAGCGAGACGACGAGCTCGGGCGTGTTGCAGAGGATCTCCGTCCACCGCGTCTCCGCGTCGTTCAGCACCTCACCGTCGCCCGGCCGGACTAGCCGCGGATGTACGTCGAGCTCCACGTCCACTCAGGCTATTCGTTCCTCGACGGCGGAGAGCATCCCGAGGAGCTCGCGCTGCGCGCCGCCGAGCTCGGATACGAGGCGCTCGCGCTCACCGACCACGACGGCGTCTACGGCTCGCTCGAGTTCGCGCACGCCGCGAAGCTCGCCGGCGTCAGGCCGATCACGGGCGCCGAGGTGACGCTCGCAGGTGGTGGCCACGTGACGCTGCTCGTCGAGTCCGCGCGCGGGTACGCCAACCTCTGCCGCCTGCTGACGGCGGCGCACGCGGACACGCGGCCGCCCGGGCGGGAGCTCGAGCCGGTGCCGCCCGCCCTCGACCGCCGGCTCCTCGCCGAGCTCGACGAGGGCCTCGTCTGCCTCTCGGGATGCGCGCGCGACGGACTCGGCGTGCGCGACCCGAACGCCGCCGCCGAGCTCGCCCGCGCGTTCGGCCCCGACCGCTTCTACGTCGAGCTGCAGCGGCCGTTCGAGCGCGGCGACGCCCGGCGGAACGCGCTCCTCCGCGACCTCGCCGCGCACGCCGGCGTCCGCACCGTCGTCACCGGGAACGTCCACGCCCACCACCCGCGGCGGACGTCGCTCCAGGACGTCCTCGTCGCCATCCGCCACCGGACGTCGCTCGACGGGAGCGAGCGCGAGCGCCGCGGGAACCGCGAGAGCGTGCTCCGCGCGCCCCACGAGCTCCACGACCTCTTCCCGGACGACCGCGACGCCGTCGCGCGCACGGTCGAGCTCGCGCGGCGGCTCGAGTTCGACCTGACGCAGGAGCTCGGGTACCGCTACCCCGATTTCTCGGACGGATCCGAACCAGCGATCCGCCGGCTCGCGCAGGTGTGCGAGGCAGCGTTCGCCGACCGGTACCCGCCGCGCGACAGAGGCCTCGCCGCCCGGGCCCGCGAGCGCCTGCGGGAGGAGCTCGCCCTCATCGACGAGCTCGGTCTCGCCGGGTTCTTCCTCCTCCACTGGGAGGTGCTCGAGCTCGCGCGCGAGTGCGCGGACCGCGTGCGCGGGCGCGAGTCGCCACGCCGCTCGCTCCCGCCCGGGCGCGGCCGCGGCAGCTCCGTCGGGTCGATCGTCTGCTACCTCACCGGGCTCTCGCACGTGGACCCCGTCGCGAACGGGCTCTCGCTCGGCCGGTTCCTCAACCGCGAGCTCGCGTCGGTGCCCGACATCGACCTCGACTTCCCGCGCGACATCCGCGAGCAGCTGATCGTCGCGGTGACCGAGCGTTACGGCCGCGAGCACGCGGCGCTCGTCGCGAGCTTCGCCACGTACCGCAGCCGCGGCGCGATCCGCGACGTAGGGAAGGCCCTCGGCCTCCCGTTCGCGGAGCTCGAACGGCTCGCGCGCGTCACCGACGGGTGGAACGCGAAGCACGTCGCCGAGGAGCTCGCGCGGCTGCCGGACGCCGAGACGAAGCTCTCGTCGCCGCGCTGGCGGGCATTCGCCGAGCTCACCGCCCAGATCGGCGGGCTGCCGCGGCACATCTCGCAGCACCCCGGTGGGATGGTGATCTCGTCGCGTCCGCTCGTCGAGCTGGTGCCGGTGCAACCGGCGGCGATGGCCGGGCGTCAGCTCTGCCAGTGGGACAAGGACTCGTGCTCGGACGCCGGGTTCCTCAAGATCGACCTGCTCGGGCTCGGGATGCTCTCCGCGGTCGAGGACTGCGTCGAGCGCATCGCGGAGGAGTACGGCGCGCCAATCGACCTCTCCCGGATCCCGCTCGACGACGCCGCCGTCTACGCCGAGATCCAGCGGGCCGACACGGTCGGCGACTTCCAGATCGAGAGCCGAGCGCAGATGCAGAGCCTGCTCCGGACGAAGCCGGAGAACCTCGACGACCTCACCGTCCAGGTTGCGCTCGTCCGGCCGGGGCCGATCCAGGGCAAGGCCGTGCACCCGTACATCGACGCGCGCGAGCGGCTCCGCGTCGACCCGTCGTACGTGCCGCCCGTCGACCACGAGCTGCTTCGCGAGCCGCTCCGCGACACCCACGGGGTCGTCGTCTTCCAGGACCAGGTGCTCGAGGTCGCGATGGCGCTCGCCGGCTTCACGATCGGCGAGGCGGAGGGCCTGCGTCGCGCGATGAGCCGGAAGCGGAGCGAGGAGGCGATCGAGGCGTTCCGAGGACGGTTCGTCAGCGGCGCGGCGACAAAGGGCGTCGACGCGGCCACCGCGAACCGCGTCTACGACAAGCTCGCCGGCTTCTCCGGCTTCGGCTTCCCGAAGTCGCACGCCGCCGCGTTCGGCCTGCTCGCATACCAGTCGGCGTGGCTGCGCCACCACTATCCGGCCGAGTTCCTCTGTGCGCTCCTGAACGCGCAGCCGATGGGCTTCTACCCGCCCGCGTCGCTCGTGCGCGACGCGCAGCGGCGCGGGGTGGAGGTGCGCCCGCCCGACGTGAACCTGAGCGAGGTCGAGTGCGTGCTCGAGGAGGGGGCGGTGCGGATGGGTCTCTCGTACGTGAAGTCGGTCGGCGCGGACGACGCGGAGCGCCTCGTCGCGGAACGCGCGCGCGCCGGCCCCTTCGCCGACGTCGGCGACCTCGCGCGGCGCGCCCCGCTCGACGGACGGGAGCTGGAGGCGCTCGTCCGAGCCGGCGCCTGCGACCGCTGGGGGCCGCGCCGCGACCTCCTGTGGGAGCTCGGCCTCGTGCGGCGGCCGCGGACGGTGCGGGCGCAGGACGTGCAGCTGACGCTGGACCTCGAGCCGACCGTCGCGACCCCGGAGCTGCGCGACCTCACGGAGTGGGAGCGGATGCTCGCGAACTACCGCGGGACGCACGTCTCGGTCGACGTCCACCCGCTCGCGCTGCTGCGGCCGCACCTGCCGGACGACGTGCTCCCGAGCCCCGACCTCGACGACGCGCCCCACCGCAGCCGCGTCGCCTACGCGGGGCTCGCCGTCGCGCGGCAGCGCCCGTCGACCGCGCACGGCGTCGTCTTCATGCTGCTCGAGGACGAGCACGGCCAGGTGAACCTGATCGTGCCCCCCGCGGTGTACGAGCGGCACCGCGGGCTCGTGCGCGGCGAGCCGTTGCTCCTCGCGCGCGGCCGCTTCGAGCGCGTCGGCGAGAACCGGAACGTCGTCGTCGACGAGCTCGAGAGCCTCGGCCCGCTCGCGCGCCGCCTCGCCGACGCGGACGTGGGCGCGGCGCTGCCGCCCGCGCACCACTTCGGCCACCGCTGACGTGCGATACGGTCGCTCCGTGCCGCAGCTGAACGCGATCGGGATCGTGACGAGCGACATGGGGCGCTCGATCGCCTTCTACCGCCTGCTCGGGCTCGACGTCCCCGAGACCGCCGGCGAAGGACACGTGGACGCGTCTCTCCCGAACGGCGTCCGCTTCATGCTCGACACCGAGGACGTCGTCCGCAGCTTCCGGCCGGACTGGCGGCGCGAGACCGGGAATCAGGTCGGGCTGGCGCTCGAGTGCGCGACGCCCGAGGAGGTGGACGCGACGTACGCGCGCGTCGTCGCCGCCGGCTTCAGCGGTGAGAAGGAGCCGTGGGACGCCTTCTGGGGGCAGCGGTACGCGCAGCTCGCCGATCCCGACGGCGTCCCGATCGACCTCTACGCGCCGCTCTAGTTCCGCGTCTCTCCGCGGAGGGCACAACGGCCCGATGCGGACCGACGGCTACCTCCCGATCGAGGACTACGCGATCGTCGGCGACGGCCGGACGTCCGCGCTCGTCGGCCGTGACGGCTCGGTCGACTGGCTGTGCCTCCCGGACGGCGACTCGCCGCCCGTGCTCGACCGGCTGCTCGACGCCGACCGCGGCGGCTGCTTCGAGCTGGCGCCCGTCGAGCCGTACGAGGTCGTGCGCCGCTACCGGGCGGGAACGAACGTGCTCGAGACGACGTTCACGACCGCGTCCGGCTCGGTCCGAGTGACGGACGCGATGACCCGCGGCGACGAGCGCGCCCGCCAGCTCGTCCGCGTCGTCGACGGTCGGTCCGGCGCCGTCGCACTGACGTGGCGGTTCGAGCCGCGTCAGGACTTCGGGCGCGCCCGCCTCTCCGACGACGTGCGCCTGCACCCATGGGATGCGGGAGACGGTGCGCCGACCGTCCGGGAGGGGGAGCGCGTCACGTTCGCGGTCCGCCACGGGGGCGGGACGCCGTCGCGCGACGACGTCGAGCGGGCGCTCGAACGAACCTCGGCCGGGTGGATGGACTGGAGCGGTGGCCTCCGGTACGACGGCCCGTGGCGGGAGCAGGTCGTCCGGAGCGCACTCTGCCTCAAGCTCCTCCAGTACGAACCAACCGGCGCGATCCTCGCCGCGCCGACGACCTCGCTCCCGGAGCGGATCGGCGGCGATCTCAACTGGGACTACCGGTTCTCGTGGCTCCGCGACGGCATCTACACGATGCGCGCGCTCCTCTTCCTCGGCTGCGGTGCGGAGGCCGAGGCGTTCTTCCGGTGGTCGGTGCGGGCGGTCGCAGACAGCGCGCCCGAGCTGCACCCGCTCTACCGGCTCGATGGATCCCCGATCGACGCCGAGGAGGAGGTCGACGTCCCCGGCTATCGCGGCTCGCGGCCGGTTCGAGTCGGCAACGCTGCCGCGGGGCAGCTCCAGCTCGACAACTACGGGCACCTGCTGGAGAGCGCCTCGCGCCTCCACGGATCCGGTCGGGTCTTCGAACCGGAGGTCGCGGCGGAGCTCGCGCGCGTCGCCGACGAGACCGCCGCGGGCTGGCGCGACGCCGACGCGGGCATCTGGGAGCTGCGCGGCCAAGGGCGTCACTTCGTTCAGTCGAAGGCGATGTGCTGGACGGCTCTCGACCGGGCGGCGAGTCTGGGGGAGGCGGGCGCGCTGCCGGACCGGTCGGCACGGTGGCGGGAGGAGGCGGCCGCGGTCCGGGAGTGGATCGAGAGCGACGGCTGGAGCGACCGCGCGCGCAGCTACCGCCGCGCCGCCGGCTCGGACGAGGTGGACGGGAGCCTGCTCTCGCTCGCGCTCTGCGCCTACTCCGACGCGGACGAGGAGCGCTTTCGCTCGACCGTCGCGGCCGTGGTCGGCGAGTTGGGGGCCGGTGGGCCGCTCCTCTACCGGATGCCCGAGAGCCGGACGTGGGGGGAGGGTGCCTTCCTCGCGTGCTCGTTCTGGCTCGTCGACGCGCTCGGGCGCGCCGGCCGTGTCGACGAGGGCCACGCGCTGATGGCGCGCCTCGTCGAGCTCGCGAACGACGTCGGCCTCTATTCCGAGGAGCTCGACCCGGAGACGGGCGCCTTCCTCGGGAACTTCCCGCAGGCGCTGACGCATCTCGCCCTCGTCAACGCCGCCGTGTCGCTCGCTGGCGTCGAGGAGCCGGCGTAGCTCAGCCCCGCTCGGGCAGGTGCTCGCCCGGCTCGAGCAGCAGCGCGACCTCGATCAGGCCGAGGTGCGAGAACGCCTGCGGGAAGTTCCCCACCTGCCGCCGGAGGTGCGTGTCGTACTGCTCGGCGAGGAGCCCGAGGTCGTTCCGCAGCGCGAGCACGCGCTCGAACCGCTCGACAGCCTCGTCGCGCCGCCCGGCGAGCGCGAGGTTCGCGATCAGCCAGAACGTGCAGAGCAGGAACGTGCCCTCGCCGGGCGGGAGCCCGTCGACCTGGCCGCTCTCGCGGTAGCGCCGCACGAGGCCGTCCTCGCACAGCTCGCGCTCCACCGCCTCGAGCGTCCCGCGGACGCGTGGGTCGTCGGCAGGCAGGAAACCGACGAGCGGGATCACGAGCAGGCTCGCGTCGAGGAGGTCGGAACCGTACGACTGGACGAACGACCCGCGCTCGTCGTCGAACGCGCGCTCGAGCACCTCGGCGCGGATCTCGTCCCGTGCGCGCCGCCACTCCTCGACCGGCCCGTCCCTGCCGAGTTGCTCGACCGCTTTCACCGCGCGGTCGAACGCCACCCACGCCATCACCTTCGAGTGAGTGAAGTGGCGGCGAGGGCCTCGGATCTCCCAGATGCCCTCGTCCGGCTCGCGCCACCGTTCGGTGAGGCTTCGCAGCAGCACCTTCTGCAGCGCCCACGCATCGTCGTCCGTCTCCATCCCCGCGCGGCGCGCCTCGCTCAGGACGTCGAGCACCTCGCCGTAGACGTCAAGCTGGAACTGCGTGCTCGCGCCGTTCCCGACGCGAACCGGGCGGCTGCCCTCGTAGCCCGGGAGCCACGGCAGCTCGAGCTCCGTCAGCCGCCGCTCGCCGCCGAGGCCGTACATGATGTGGATGTCGTCGGGATCGCCCGCGACCGCACGCAGCAGCCAGTCGCGCCACGCGGCCGCCTCGGTCACGTAGCCGTTCGCGAGCAGCGCGTCGAGCGTGAACGTCGCGTCGCGGAGCCAGCAGTAGCGGTAGTCCCAGTTCCGGACGCCGCCCACCTGCTCCGGCAGCGACGTCGTCGGCGCGGCGACGATCCCGCCCGTCGGCCGGTACGTGAGCGCCTTCAGCACCATCAGCGACCGCACGATCGCGTCGCGCCAGCGGCCGCCGTAGGTGCACGCGCCGACCCACTCCTGCCAGAACTCCCGCGTGTCGCGGAGAGCGTGTTCCGGGTCGATCTCCCGCGGGATGTCCTCGTGTGACGGGAACCAGGTCAGCGTGAACGGGACGCGGTCGCCGGCGCGCACCGTGAAGTCGGAGACGGTACGGTCGTTCTCACCGCGCAGCTCGACCGGCGTGCGGAGCGCGAGCGCATCGGGGCCGCCGACCGCGACGAGCGCGCTGCCGCGGCGGCGCACCCACGGGACGATCGAGCCGTAGTCGAAGCGGACGACGAGCTCGTGCCGCATCGCGACCTCGCCGTCGAGCCCCTCGACGATCCGCACGACGTCCGGGTCCTCGCCGCGAGGCGGCATGAAGTCGTGGATCCGGACGGCGCCGGTGGCCGTGTGGAAGTCGAGCTCGTGCACGAACGTGTCACCCGCATAGCGTCGCTCCGTCCGCTCGACGGCGCCTTCGGGGCGCAGCAGCCAGCGGCCGTGCGTGGCGTCCCCGAGGAGGGCGGCGAAGCACGCGCCGGAGTCGAAGCGCGGGAAGCAGAGCCAGTCGATCGAGCCGTCGCGGCCGACGAGCGCAGCCGTGTGCAGGTCGCCGATGAGCCCGTAGTCCTCGAGCGGGAGCGGGCTCACAGTCTCCCCCGCAGGAGCGGGAAGCGCTTCGCTGCCGCGCGGTCGAAGGCGGCCTCGTACTCCTCGGCGGTGTCGTCGTCGAGCGTCGCCGCGTATGTGGCCTTGACGTCGCCGAGTGCGTCGGCGATGGCTTCGACGACCGTCTGGAAGTCGCCGTACGCCTCCTCGGCGTCGTCGCGGCCGGCGGCGTCGTACGCCCGCTCCGCGTCCTCCGCCTCCGCGACGAGCGCGGCCTCGTCCTCGGCGAAGAGGTCGAGCTGCCGAGCGACGAGATCGGCGAAGCGGCCGCGGCGGCGCGGGATCACAGCAGCTCGCGGTAGAGGTCGAGGTGGGCGGCTGCGGAGGACTCCCACGTCAGCTCCGCACGCGCGCGCCGGGCGCCGGCACGGGCCGCCTCGAGCTCGGCCGCGTCGTCGAGGAGCTCCCGGAGCGCGCCCGCGAGCGCCTCCACGTCGTCCGGCGGCACCACCCGTCCGGCGCCGTACCGCGACACGAGCTCTCCGAGGCCGGCGACGTCGTACGTCACCGCTGGCACGCCCGCGCCGAGCGCCTGCAGGAGCGCGCCGCTCTGGTCGAGCTCGGGCCGGTAGGGGAAGACGGCGACGGTCGACTCGCCGAGCGCGCGCGCGATCTCCGGCTGCGAGAGGTAGCCGAGCCGCAGCTCCGCGCCGTCGAGAGGCGGCAGCGGCGAGGCGGGGTCACCGGCGACGAGGAGGCGCGCGCCGGCCAGCCGGGCGGCCTCGGCGGCGTGGTCGAGCTGCTTGTAGGGGCGGATCACGCCGAGCGCGAGCACGGTGCGGCCGTCGTCCCTTCGCTCCGGGTCGCTCGCGGTGACGGGGTGGGGGATGACGCGAAGCTTCTCCTCGGGGACACCGAACTCGGCCAGCGCGTCGTGCCCGCGCGCGCTGTGGACGACGATGCGCGCGAAGCGGTCGAAGAGGCGCCGCCACAGCCCGTGCCGGTGCGCCGTCCGGCGCGGCAGGAGGTCGTGGGCGGTGAAGACGAGGGGCGCGCGGTGCCGCAGGAGCCGGACGTCCACCTCCGGCGCGCTCAGCCACTGCACGTGGACGACGTCGGCCGCGGTGGCGGCGAGGCGCGCGAGACCGACCGGGTGCTCCCCCGCCTTCACCGGGAGGCGCAGCCGCGCGCGCCGGAAGAGGCGCGACGAAAGCCCGTAGAAGAGCTCGCGCCGCTCGTATCCGTCCGCGGCGGGCGCCGCGCCGAACCGGAACCGCGACGTCACGAGCGTGACGTCGGCGCCGGCGGCGGCGAGCGCGCGCGCGAGCTCGTGGTCGTACTGCGGCGTGAACGCGGGAGGATCGGCGACGATGACGCGCATCGGGCGAACGCTACCCCGCCGGGTTGCGCCGTCTGACACGGTTCGCGAGATGGGCGACTCCCGGGACACGCTGCTCGTGCGCAGCTGGAACCTCTTCCACGGGAACGCGCACCCGCCGGACCGGCGCAGCCGCCTCGAGGCGATGGTGCGCCTCGTCACGGCCGACCGCCCCGATCTCGTGTGCCTGCAGGAGGTGCCGCCGTGGGCGTTGCCGGAGCTCGCGTGGTGGAGCGGGATGAGCGCGCGGTGGGTCGTGACGCGCCCGCCGCGCCTGCCAGGACCGCTCGCCGGCGCGGTCACGCGACTCCACAACGGCCTCTTCCGCTCCGGACTCTCCGGTCAGGCGAACGCGATCCTGCTCGCGCCGGAGCACGTCCCGCGGGCCCACCGCTCGCTCCGCATCGACACGGGGAGGGGAGAGCCGCGGTACTGCCACCTCGTCAGGCTCGACCGCCTCCTCGTCGCGAACCTCCACGCGTCGAAGGCCGGCCGGGAGCCGCTCGTCCCCGCGGCGGAGGTGGCGCGGGCGGAGGCGTTCGTCGTCGAGGCCGCGGGCGCGCTGCCGTGCGTCCTCGGTGGTGACTTCAACGTCCGGCCGCAGCACCTCACGCAATTGGAGGGGTGGTCGGCGCCGGCGACCGGCATCGACCACGTCCTCGTCCGCGGCCTGCCGGCGTCGCCGGTCGTCGTGTGGCCGGAGGAGCGCCGCCGCCAGAATGGCGTCGTGCTCTCGGATCACGCACCCGTGGAGGTGAGGGTCGGATGACGCCGGCCGAGGCGCGCGCGCTCTTTCCGGCGCTCGCAGAGGTCGCCTACCTGAACGCGGGCACGTTCGGCCCGCTCGCGCAGCCGACGGTCGACGCGATGCGGCAGGAGCTCGAGCGCGAGCTCGCCTCCGGCCGCCAGGGGAAGGCGTACCTCGACCGCGCCGCCGAGCTGCGCGACGCCGCGCGGGCCACGTTCGCCGGGGTCGTCGCCGCCGAGCCCGCGCAGGTCGCGCTCACCTCTTCCACCACCGAGGGCTGCAACGTCGTGCTCGCCGGTCTCGACCTGAGCGCTGACGACGAGATCGTCACGACGACGGACGAGCACTTCGGTCTCCTCGGGCCCGTGCACGCGAGCCGCGCGCGCGTCCTCGTCGTGCCGCCCGATGCGGACGCGATCGTCGCAGCCGTCACGCCGCGGACGAAGCTGCTCGCCCTGTCGCAGGTGCTGTGGACGACGGGGCGTGCGCTGCCGGTGCGCGAGCTGCGCGAGACGACGGGCGTGCCGGTGCTCGTGGACGGTGCGCAGTCGGTGGGGGCGATCCCCGTCGCCGCTGACGGCATCGACTTCCTCACCGTCTCCGGGCAGAAGTGGCTGTGCGGCCCCGACTCGACGGGAGCGCTCGTCGTCGCCGATCCGGAGCGGCTGCGCGTGGCGCGGCCGAGCTACTTCTCCCAGGCGAGCTACGAGCCGAGCGGCGTCTTCGTCGCGCGCCCCGGCGCAGCCCGCTTCGACACTGGGTGGCTCGCGCCGGCCACGCTCGCAGGGTTGCGGGCGGCAGTCGAGCTGCGCCCCGACTGGTGGCACGATCACGCGCGCGCGCAGGCGGAGCGACTCCGCACGTTGCTCGAGCCGCACGTCGAGGTGATTCCCGGCGACGCCACCCTCGTCTCGTTCCGCCACGAGAATCCGAGCGGCCTCGTCACCGCCCTCGCCGAGGCCGGGGTCGTGGTGCGGGAGATACCGGGGACGGGGCTCGTCCGCGCCTCCTGCGGCTGGTGGACGGACGACTCGGACCTCGACCGTCTCGTCGCGGGGGTCGCCGCGCGGCGATAGCGCGAAGTTGCGGCTACCCTGCGCGCGCTCGATCCGGCGGGGGGCCGGATCACCGGGTCAAAGGGGTCAGCAGTGGGTCGTCTCTTCGTGGTCGCGAGCGCGCTTCTGTCGGCGCTCACCCTGTCCGTTCCGGCGCTCGCCGGGACACCGTTCTTCACCGGCTTCTCGGAGGATCTGCCGAAGGAGATCGGCAGCGGCGCCGTCACGCCCGCAGCCGGGCTCGGCGGCAGCGCCTTCCGCCTGACGACGCTGTGGACGCCTGGTCAGACGGCGCTCACCGCCGAGGAGGCGACGAAGCTCGACCGCGCGATCGCGGCGCGCGCCGGGCAGCGGTACGTCCTCGCCGTCTTCGCCGACGCCGGGTCGAAGGCGCCGCAGGACGCCGCGGCGCGCGACGCCTACTGCGCATACGTCCGCACGATCCTCACGCGCTACTCCGCGATCCGCGACGTCGTGATCTGGAACGAGCCGAACAAGAGCTTCTTCTGGTCGCCGCAGGTCGACGCGGCCGGGAAGGCGATCGCCGCGCAGCGCTACGCGCTGCTCCTCGCCCGCTGCTACGACGTCCTCCACGGCGCGTTCGGCAGCGGCGTCAACGTGGTCGGGCTCGCGCTCTCGTCGACGGGGAACGACAACGCGGGGTCGGCGTCGCCGGGGCAGTTCATCCGCGACGTGGGCGCGACGTACCGGGCGAGCGGACGGACGGCGCGGCTGATGGACACGGTCGCGCACCATCCGTACGGGGCCGACGCGGCCGAGCGCCCGTGGCGCCGCCACATCGCGTCGAAGACGATCGCGCTCGGCGACTGGAACAAGCTGATGTGGAACCTCCACCAGGCGTTCTCGGGCACGGGGCAGCCGCTGCCGGGGAGCGGCACCGCCCTCTGGTACACGGAGGCAGGCTCGCAGACGGCCGTCGCCGCCGAGAAGGCCGCCTCCTACAGCGGCACGGAGAACGTGAAGACGGTGCCCGACTGGGCGGGCGGAGAGCCGGAGTCGCCCGCACCCGCGGAGACGTCACCCGCGCCGGATCTGTACACCCAAGCGCTCGACGCCGTCCGGCTCGCGGCGTGCCAGCCGTACGTCGGCGCCTACTTCAACTTCCTGCTCGCCGACGAGCCGCGGCTCGCCGGCTGGCAGTCGGGGGCCCTCTGGGCCGACGGGACCGAGAAGGCGTCGGCCGCGGCGTTCCGCCAGGTCTTCCGTGAGGCGAGCGGCGGCACCGTCGACTGCGACGCGCTCAAGGGCGGCCGCCCGAGCGCGGACTACTTCCCGCCTGCGGCGCCCTCGTCGACGGCCGCAGTCGCGCAGCGCGACCCGCTCCGCGTCGAGGTCTCGTGGCCCGCGGCGGCCGACGACACCGGCGTCACGACGTACCGCGTCTACCGGAACGGCGCGCACGTGGGCACGACGACCGGCGCGACGACCTGGACGAACGCGAACGTCCAGGCCGCAACGACCTACACGTACGTCGTGCGCGCGCTCGACGCCGCCGGGAACCTGGGCGACGCGTCGCCCCCAGCGACCGTGACGACGCCCGCCGCCGACGGAACGCCGGTCGACACGACCGCTCCCACGGCGCCTCCGAGTCTCTCCGGGACCGTGACCGGAACCCCGGCGCGCGTCGACCTGACCTGGGCCGCTGCGACCGACGACGTCGGCGTGGCGGGGTACGAGGTGCTGCGCGGCGGCGTCGTCGTCGGCACGACGACCGGTACCGCCTACTCGGACGCGGGCGTCGCCGTCGGGACGCACGAGTACGCGGTTCGCGCCTACGACGCCGCCGGCAACAGGGGCGCCAATGCCGCCGTCACCGTCGTCGTCCGCGACACGCAGGCGCCGACGCCGCCGAGCGGGCTCCGCGCGACCGCCGTCGACCGGAACTGGGTCGCGCTCGCATGGAGCGCGAGCAGCGACGACGTGGGCGTGACCGGCTACCGCGTGTACCGCGGCGCGACGTACCTCGGCACCGTCGGCGGCACGACGGCGACCGTGAGCGGCCTCTCGCGCCGCACGACGTACACGTTCGCCGTCCGCGCGCAGGACGCGGCCGGGAACGTCAGCGCGGCCTCGAACGCCGTCACGGTGACGACGCGGTAAGCGGACGGGGGGAGCGGCCGGCGCCTACGTGGCGTCGGCCGCCGTCCGCAGCCCGAGCTGCGGCGCGATCGGCTGGAGCGCCGAGATGACGTTCGCGATGTGCTCGTCGAGCTCGAGGCCGATGAGCTCCGCCCCCGCGAAGACCTCGTCGCGGTGCACGCCCGCGGCGAACGACGGCTGCTTGAGCTTCTTGCGCACGGACTTCGGCTCGAGCCCGTCGAGCCCCGCCGGCCGGACGAGCCCGCACGCGTGCACGAACCCCGACAGCTCGTCGCACGCGAAGAGCGTCCGCTTGAGCGGGGTGTCGCGCGGCAGCCCGAGGTGCTCCGCGTGCGAGAGGACGGCCTCGACGACGACCTCCGGATACCCCTCCTCACGCAGGATCGGAGCGCCGTCCTGCGGGTGCTTGTCGAGCGTCGGGTGCATCTCGTAGTCGAAGTCGTGGAGGAGCGCCGTCACCCCCCACAGCTCCTCGTCCTCGCCGAACCGGCGCGCGTACGACCGCGTGGAGGCCTCCACGGCGAGCGCGTGGCGGAGGAGCGACTCGCTCTTCGTGTAGCGCGTGAGCGTCTCCCAGGCCTTCTCTCGCGACAGCTCCATCGTGCGTCTACGATACCCCGCCTCCGGCCGCCGGCCGCCCGCGCCATGACGACTACGCTCTCCAGCGAGAAGACGATGCAGTCCTTCGTGATCGAGGGCGGACGGCCGCTGAGCGGGACCGTGCGCGCCGCGGGAAACAAGAACGGCGCGCTGCCGATCCTGGCGGCGTGCGTGCTCGCGAGCGAGCCCGTCCGGCTGACGAACCTGCCGCGGATCCGCGACGTCCAGACGATGCTCGAGCTGCTCGCGGACATCGGAGCGGACGCCGAGTGGACCGGCGAGAACGAGGCGGTGGTCGACCCTCGCAACGTCTCCAAGACGACCCTCGACGAGGAACTCTGCCGCCGCATCCGCGCCTCGTTCCTCCTCGCGGGGCCGATGCTCGCCCGCTTCGGCCGCGTCACCGTGCCGCCGCCGGGCGGCGACGTGATCGGCCGCCGCCGCCTCGACCCGCACGTGCACGCCCTGGCCGAGCTCGGCGCCGACATCACGATCAACGGCCACTTCGAGATGCGCGCCCATGCGCTGCGCGGCAAGCACGTCTTCCTCGACGAGGCCAGCGTGATGGCGACGGAGAACGCGATCATGGCCGCCGTCCTCGCCGAGGGCGAGACGATCATCGCGAACGCCGCGTGCGAGCCGCACGTCCAAGACCTCTGCCGCTTCCTCGTCTCGCTCGGCGCCCGCATCGAGGGCATCGAGTCGAACCGGCTGCGGATCGAGGGCGTCGACGGGCTCGGCGGCGGAGAGTGGCGCGTCGCGCCCGAGCACATCGAGGTCGGCAGCTTCATCGGCCTCGCGGCGACGACGGGCGGCGACCTCACGATCGAGCGGTGCGAACCGCTCGACCTCGTCTCGATCCTGCCGGCGTTCGAACGGCTGGGCGTGCGCGTCGAGCTCGGCGACACGTGGGTGCGCGTCCCGCCCGGCCAGGAGCTCGCCGTGCAGGACGACCTCGGCGGTCAGATCCCGAAGATCGAGGACGGCCCGTGGCCGGCCTTCCCGGCCGACCTCACCTCGATCGCCGTCGTGACGGCGACACAGGCGCAGGGCACGGTGCTGATCTTCGAGAAGATGTTCGAGAGCAGGCTCTTCTTCGTCGACAAGCTCGTCGGGATGGGGGCGAAGATCATCCTCTGCGACCCGCACCGCGCCGTCGTCACCGGCCGCTCCCAGCTCTATGGCGAGCGGCTCACGAGCCCGGACATCCGCGCCGGGATGGCCATGCTGATCGCGGCGCTCTGCGCGGAGGGCACCTCCACGATCGGCAACGTCGCCGAGATCGACCGCGGTTACGAGCGGATCGACGAGCGGCTGCGCGCGCTCGGCGCGTCGATCGAACGCGTCGACGGCTAGCGCTTCGGCGCCGGCCGCAGCGTGACCGTCCACGGCGGCGACTCGGCCGTCGGCGACCCGTTCGGGTCGAGCGCCGCGACCGTGAAGCGATAGGTGCTGCCGAGCGGAAGCGCGTACGTCGCCCGCGTCGACGCGGTCGCGGGCGTGAGCACCTGCGCGCGGCGGCCGTCGCGGACGACGCTGACGCGGAACGCGGCCGCGTCGCGGACGCGCGTCCAGGAGAGCGTGACGCGGCGGCCGGCGCGCGTGCCCGCCACGCGGACGGCGTCCGGCGGCACGGCGTTTCGTGCAGCTGCGACCGCAGCGGCCGCGTCGACGACGCCGAAGCCGGTCTCCGGCGTCCAGCGCCCACGGCCCGACGCGGTCCGCTCGAGGATGTCGGCGACCTCCGCCGCCGTGAGCAGTGGATTCGCCGCCCACACGAGCGCCGCGACGCCCGAGGCCTGCGGGGCCGCGTAGGACGTCCCGCTGCCGAAGCCGTACGACCCGGCGAGCGAGCCCGGGAGCGGGACGCGCGGGTACCGCCGCGCGGACGACGTGGACGAGACGGCGGCGAAGACGCCGTCGCCCGGCGCCGCGAGCGAGAGGTGCGAGCCGGTGTTGGCGAAGGCAGCGCGCTCGCCGCTGCGCGTCGACGCCGTCACGGCGAGGCCGTCGCCGCCCGCGCCGAACGAGCCGGGCCGCTGCAGCAGCGCCGCCGGGTACTGGAGTGCGTTCCCCTCGGCGTAGTCGTTCCCGACGGCCGCCACGAGCAGGGCGCCGCGCGAGACGGCGTACTCGACGGCGTTCCGCTCGACGGCCGACGTCTCCGGCCCGCCGAGGCTGAGGTTGAGGATGCGCGCGCCGTGGTCGACCGCCCACACGATGGCGGCCGCCTCGTCGACGTCGGTGAACGTCCCGTCGGCGCGCCCGGCCTTCACGATCATGAGCCGCGCGTCACCGCCAGCCCCCGCGATTCCCTCGCCGTTGTCGGAGGAGCCGGCCGCGAGCGAGGCGACGAACGTCCCGTGCCCGTTCGAGTCGACGACGCGCGCGGTGCCGGTGCGGACGTCGTAGGTGCGCGGTGCCTTGGCCGCGAGATCGGGCGCCGTCGTGTCGGCGCCCGTATCGATGACGGCGATCGTCACGGCAGCGGCCGCCCGCCGCACGTCGTCCGGCACCTGGTCGACGCGCGTCGCGGCGTACTGCCACTGGAGCGGCCCGCCGACGCTCGGCGGCACGAGTGCCGGCTCGACGGCCGCGCGCCGGTCGCGGCGCGGCTCGACGCGCAGGATCCCGGGCCGCCGTGCGAGCGCGGCGGCATAACGGGCGGCACCACCGCGCGGGCGCAGCTCCGCGACGCGGAGCGACGGCACGTGGCGGACGACCTCGGCGGGGTCGGCGGCGAGCGCGGCGCGAAACGCCCGCTCGCTCGCATAGGTCACGACGGCGGCGTTTCCCGGCCACTGCGTGGCGTCGGCGTCGCCGCGCTCGGCGAGCCCGGCGGCCGCCGCCGGCGCAGCGGCGAGCGCGGCACCCGCCACCGCCAGCCATGTCCTTGCCGCCCGCACTGTCGCGTGTCCCTCTCCGTTGCCCGCGAAACCTCCTCGATCATGCGCAATCCCGCCGAAAGATGAAATACCCCTTTTCGTTAGTCTCGGCCGCGTGAGCGCCCGTATCGCCGTTGCGGCGGCCGGCACGGCGAACGTCGCCACCGGGCTGCCCGTCCTCGACCACCTGCTGGTGCTGCTGGCGCGGAGCGCGCCGTTCGAGCTCGCGCTCGAGGTACCGCCTGCGGGCGCGGAGGAGGAGGTGGCGGCCGCCGGCCGTGCGTTCGGCGAGGCCGTCGCGCCGCTCCTGCGGGCACCGGGTACGCGAGGTCACGGAGCGGGCGTGATGCCCGCCGCCGAGGCCCTGGCCCAGGTCGTGCTCGAGGTCTCGGGCGAGCCGCTCGTCGCGTCGAACGTCGACCTGACGGCGGCGCGCGTCGGCGGCCTCGGGAGCGACCTCGCTGCGCGCTTCCTGCACGAGCTCGCAGCGGCGGCGGGGTTGACGCTGCACGTCCGCCTCATCGACGGCGACGACTCGCAGCACGTGCTCGAGGCGATCTTCAAGGCGCTCGGCGTCGCGCTCGCCGCCGCATGCCGCAGCGCCACGACCTGACCGGAGGAGACATGGCAGAGAAGACCATCATCCGCACCGAGAGCGCGCCTGCGCCGTTCCAGGGTGCCCCGTACAACCAGGCCGTCCGCATGG
>DATMJW010000163.1:0-24373 GCA_035553355.1 Gaiellaceae bacterium
CGCACGCCGCCGATCCCGCGCAACGCGCAGTGGGGCCTCTTCCTGCGGAACCACGACGAGCTGACGCTCGAGATGGTGACCGACGAGGAGCGCGACTACATGTACTCGGAGTACGCGAAGGACCCGCGCATGAAGCTGAACCTCGGGATCCGCCGCCGCCTCGCCCCGCTGCTCGACAACGGCCGCGACGAGATCGAGCTGATGCACGCGATCCTCTTCTCGCTCCCAGGTTCACCCGTCCTCTACTACGGGGACGAGATCGCGATGGGCGACAACGTGTACCTCGGCGACCGTGACGGCGTGCGGACGCCGATGCAATGGACGAGCGATCGGAACGGCGGCTTCTCGCGCGCCGACTTCGCGCAGCTCTACCTGCCGCCGCTCATGGATCCCGTCTACGGCTTCGCCGCGGTCAACGTCGAGGCGCAGCTGCGGACGCCGACGTCGCTCCTGCGCTGGCTGCGCCGCTTCATCGAGCTGCGCAAGCAGCACCCCGTCTTCGGGCTCGGCGACTACCACGTGCTGCGCCCGGAGAACCCGAAGATCTTCGCGCACATCCGGTCGTTCTCCGAGGACATGGTCCTCTGCGTCCACAACCTCGCGCGGACGGCGCAGGCGGTGGAGCTCGACCTCTCCCCGTTCGCCGGCAGGATCCCCGTCGAGTTGCTCGGGAACACGGAGTTCCCCCGGATCGGCGAGCTCCCGTACCTGCTCACGCTCGGGCCGCGCGGCTTCTTCTGGTTCCAGCTGAGGGACCCCGCCGATGAGCGCTGACCTCCGCGCCCGCATCGAGGCCGGTCGCCTCGACTTCCTCGACGGGCTCGTCCTGCTCGGCACGATCGCCTCGCAGCGGTGGTTCGGCGGGAAGTCGCGGGATGTCCTCGACGCGCGTGTCCTCGACGCGGGAGTCGCCCCCGGCGGGCCGCCGATCCTCGCGTTCGCGGTCGTCGAGGTGCGCTACGGCCTGCAGAGCCACGACCTCTACCACCTCCCGCTCGGGTTCCGCCCGACGGACGAGGGCTGGACGGACGCGGTCGTCGCGGAGGTCGACGGGTGGACGGTCTACGACGCGATTGCGGACGACGCCCTCGTGCGCGAGCTCTTCGGCCTGATGCGCGGCGGGCAGACGCTGAGGGTCGAGGACGCGGCGCTCACGTTCTGGGGCGCCGACGGCCTCGCCGAGCGCTTCGGCGAGATCGGCGAGATCCGCCCGATGGGCGCAGAGCAGTCGAACAGCTCCGTCGTGATCGACGAGGCGCTCGCGCTCAAGCTCTACCGCCGCATCGAGCCGGGCGTGAACCCGGAGCTCGAGCTCCTCCGCTACCTGACGGAGCGCGGCTTCGAGCACGTCGCCGCCCTCGAGGGATATGCGGCGTACGAGGGGCGCCCGCTCGAGGCGACGCTCGCGATCCTGCAGCAGTACGTCCCCTCGCGCGGAGACGGCTGGAAGCTCGCGCTCGACACGATCGAGAGCGACCCGGACTGGATGCCGCAGCACGCGCGCCGGCTCGGCGAGGTCACGGCGCTCCTGCACAACGCCCTCGGCTCCGACGGATCGGACCCGCACTTCATGCCCGAAGAGCCGACGGCGGAGGCGCTCGCGCTCCTCGCCGCGTCGATCGACGAGGAGATCGAGCAGGTCTTCAGCGGGCTCCCCGACGACGAGCGCGTCGCGTCGATCGCGCACCGGGGCGAGGAGGTGCGCGACCGCCTGCGCGCGCTCACGCACATCGGGAACGTCGGGAAGGTGATCCGCCACCACGGCGACTACCACCTCGGACAGGCGCTCTGGACGAACGACGAGGACTGGCTGATCCTCGACTTCGAGGGCGAGCCGGCCCGCACGGTGCCGGAGCGGCGCCGGAAGCGCTCGCCGCTCCGCGACGTCGCCGGGATGCTCCGCTCCTTCGCCTACGCGGCCTCGGCCGCGAAGCTCCAGCGCGGGGTCGACCCGCCCGCCGACTGGGAGGAGCGCTGCCGCCGCAGCTTCCTCGACGGGTACGTGGACGCCGTCGAGCCGACGCTCCTGCCGGCGGGGGCGCAGGCGATCGAGCGCCTGCTCACCGTCTTCGAGCTCGAGAAGGCCGTCTACGAGCTCCGCTACGAGCTCGGGAACCGGCCCGACTGGCTCGGCATCCCCGTCGCGGGCATCGAGCGGATGCTGGAGACGGAGCTGTGAGCCGGACGCAGCGGCGGCGTCGATGAAGCTGGGCGAGCTCGACCTCTACCTCGTCGGCGAGGGCCGGCACGAGCGGCTCTACGAGCAGCTCGGCGCGCACGTCGTCGACGACGGCGTCAGCTTCGCGGTGTGGGCGCCGAACGCACGCGAGGTGTCGGTCGTCGGCGACTGGAACGGGTGGGACGGGCGCTCGCACCGGCTCGAGCCGACCGGCTCCTCCGGGATCTGGCACGCGATCGTCCCCGAGGCCGCCGAGGGCCACAAGTACAAGTACGAGGTGCGCGGCGCCGACGGGCTGCTGCGCCTGAAGGCCGATCCCGTCGCGTTCGCAGCGGAGGTGCCGCCGCAGACCGCATCGGTCGTGTACCGATCGCGGTACGAGTGGGCGGACGCCGAGTGGATGGAGGCGCGGCGCGAGGGGGACGTCCTCCGGAAGCCGCTCTCGATCTACGAGGTGCACGCGCAGTCGTGGCGGCTCGGCCTCAAGTGGAACGAGCTCGCCGACCACCTCGTCGAGTACTGCCGCGACCTCGGGTTCACCCACATCGAGCTGCTGCCGGTGATGCACCACCCGTTCTCGGGCTCCTGGGGGTACCAGGTGACCGGCTTCTACGCGCCCGTCTCCACGATGGGGACGCCGGACGAGTTCCGCGCGTTCGTCGACCGGATGCACGGGGCCGGGATCGGCGTCATCCTCGACTGGGTCCCCGCGCACTTCCCGCGCGACGAGTTCGCGCTCGTGCGCTTCGACGGCACCTCCCTCTACGAGCACGAGGATCCGCGTCGCGGCGCGCACCCGGACTGGGGGACGCTCGTCTTCAACCTCGGCCGCAACGAGGTGCGGAACTTCCTGCTCGCGAACGCCCTCTACTGGCTGCGCGAGTTCCACGCCGACGGCCTGCGGGTCGACGCCGTCGCGTCGATGCTCTACCTCGACTACTCGCGCAAGGAAGGCGAGTGGGTCCCGAACGCCTTCGGCGGCCGCGAGGACCTCGAGGCGGTCGCGTTCCTGAAGGAGCTGAACGAGGTGATCCACGACCGGGAGCCGGGCGTGCTCTCGGTCGCGGAGGAGTCGACGGCGTGGCCAGGGGTGTCACGGCCGACCTATCTCGGCGGGCTCGGGTTCGGGTTCAAGTGGAACATGGGCTGGATGCACGACACGCTCCAGTACTTCTCGCTCGACCCGATCCACCGCCGCTTCCACCACCACGAGCTCACGTTCTCGCTCGTCTACGCGTGGAACGAGAACTTCGTGCTGCCGCTCTCGCACGACGAGGTCGTCCACGGCAAGCGGTCGCTGCTCGGGCGGATGCCGGGCGACAAGTGGCAGAAGCTCGCGAACCTGCGCGCCCTCTACGGCTACATGTGGGCGCACCCCGGCAAGCAGCTCCTCTTCATGGGCGGGGAGCTCGCCCAGGAGCGCGAGTGGAGCGAGCCCGCGGGCTCGCTCGACTGGCACGCGCTCGAGGATCCCGACCACGCGGGCGTGCAGGCGCTCGTGCGCGACCTCAACGCCGCCTACAAGGCGGAGCCCGCGCTCTGGGAGGTCGACTTCTCGCACGACGGGTTCCTCTGGATCGAGCCGAACGCTGCGAACGAGAACGTGCTCGTCTTCGCACGGCTCTCGGCCGAGGGGGAGCGGGTGCTCGTGTGCGCGTCGAACCTTTCGCCGCTCGTGCGCGACGGCTTCCGCATCGGCCTCCCGCGCGCCGGGCGCTGGCGCGAGATCCTCAACACCGACTCGCGCTTCTACGGCGGCGGCGACGTCGGCAACGGGCTCGGCGTCGAGACGGAGCCGACGGAGTGGTGCGGGCAGCCGCAGTCGGCGCTCGTGACGCTGCCGCCGCTCGCGACGATCTGGCTCGTCCCCGACGCGGGTTAGAGCGCCTCCGCTGCGAGCGCGGCGAGCCGCCGCCCCGTGACGGGCGCGAACTTGAAGCCGTGCCCGCTGCAGGCGGAGCCGAGGACGACACGGCCGCGCCGCTCGAGCAGGAAGCGGTCGTCGTCGGTGCAGGTGTAGAGGCAGGTCTCGAGCCGGTCGAGCGGCTCGGCCTCCGGGAAGCGTCGCGCGACCCACCTCGCCGTTCGCTCCGCAGCTGCGCGGTTGGGCTCCCCCGGCTCGTCCGGGTCGATGCGCGGGCCCGTCTGATGCAGTCCCGCCTTCAGCCCGATCCCCGGCGCGAGCAGCGCGTACCCCGGCTCCCGCGCGTCGGCGATCTCGATCACGGAGGGCGGCGCGGGGTCTGCGACGCGGAAGTACGCCGCCGTCTCCCTCGTCGCCACCACCGGCACGTCGAAGCCGAGCGGCTCCAGCAGCCCACGCGCCCACGCTCCCGCCGTCACGACCACCGCCGCGGCCGCGATCTCGGACGCGCCGCCCACGAGGACGCGGCCGTCGCGAACCTCGAGCCGCGTCACGGGCGCCTGCTCGCGGATCTCGGCCCCGGCGGCCACCGCGGCGGCCGCGAAGGCCCGGTGCGCGCGGTCGGCATACGTGATGCCGCCGTCCGGCTGCCAGAGCGCACGCTCGCCGGCGTCCGCAGCGAGGCCGAACCGCCGCCGAATCTCACCCGCCCCCAGGACCTCGTGCTCCGCGCCGGCGGCGGCGAGCGCATCCCGGTTCGGCGCCCACGCGCCGAAGTCGATCGTGCCGGTGAGCTCGAGCAGCCGCTCTCCCGCCTCGGCCTCGAGCGCCCGCCACAGCGGCAGCGCCTCCTGTGCGAGCCGGACCCACGCCGTGTCGGGGTACGAGAGCCGGAAGATCCTCGAGCCGCCGTGGCTCGATCCGCGCTCGTGGCCGAGCTCGAACCGCTCGAAGAGGACGACGGACCGGCCGGTCGACGCGAGTGCGTGGGCGGTGGCGACACCGGCGATGCCGCCGCCGACGACCGCGACCTCGACGTCCGGCGCGTCCACGGCGCGAGCGTACCGCCCGACGTCTAGCGCGACGGCGCGAGCAGATCGAGCAACTCGCGCGCGCTGATCCGACGCGGAGGCGCGCCGCGCTCGCAGATCTCCACCGCGACGCCGTCCGCGTCGGAGACGAGCGCGAGCGCCGTGCCCGACGCCTCGAGCGCCGCGAGCGCCTGCGCCCCCACCTCGAGCTCGGCAATGGCCTCCGGCGGCGGAGCGGCCGGGAAGCCGTGGCTGGTGGCGGCCGTCGACATCTGCCGCGTGATCGGCCGCGACCGCGCGCGCTTTAGGGCAAAAGATCCGCGCGTCCCGGCCGATAGACACGGCATGCGGAATCGCCTCTGGCTCCTCTACCTGGTCGGCGTCGCGATCGCGGCAGCCGCCTATTTCACGTCCGGCGAAACGGCTGCGGCGCTCATCTTCCCGGTCTTCGGACTCTCCACGGCGACCGCCGTCGCGTACGGCGCCCGTGCGCGTGGCGACGAGCGGCGCGGGTGGCTGTACGTCGGCGGCGCGATCGGACTTCTCGCCGTCGGCGACATCGCGTACGCCGTCCACGCGTGGGCGGCAGGCAGTGTCCCCGTGCCGTCCGAGGTCGACGCGTTCTACCTTCTCGCGTACGTCGCCCTGGCGCTCGCGCTCAAGTCGCTGACCGGCCGCCACGGCGTGGGTGTCGCGCTCGAGGCCGCGATCGTGAGCGTCGGTGTCTTCCTCGTGGCGTGGACGTTCGTCCTGCGCGGCGGCATCGACAACGGGACGGCGGCGCCGCTCGAGGTCGCGACGGCCGTCGCCTATCCGGTCGCCGACCTCGTCGTCCTGACGCTGCTCGTGCGCGTGCTCTTCTCGGGGCGCGCCGTCGGCCGGCAGATCGTCGCGCTGCTGGCGGGCGCTGCGGCACTCGTCGCCGGCGACCTCCTCTACGCGACGGCGCTCTTCGGCGGCGGCTACGAGAAGGGCTCCGTCGTCGACGTCTTCTGGATCGCCGCGTACGCGCTGTGGGGGGCCGGGTCGCTTCTGCCGGACCGCGCGCTGATGCGGAGGCTTCCGGCGCTCCGGCCGCGGATGTCGCCGCTCCGCGTCGTCCTCCTGTGCGCCTCCGTCGTCGGGGCGAACGCGCTGCTCGCATTCGGGCACACCGAGGCCGTGTACGACCGCGTCGTCCTCGTCACCGGGACGGCGGCGATCGCGCTCCTCGCGCTCGCGCGGGCATGGGATCTCACGCGCTCGCAAGAGACCCTGCTCGACGAGGCACGCGGGGCACACGACCGGCTGAACGGGCTCCTCGGCGCGGTCGGCGCGATCGTGTCGGAGTACGACCTCACGGCCCGGCGGATGACACACCTCGCCGGCGACGTCGAGGGCCTGACGGGCTACCCCCGCGAGGCGTTCCTGGCCGAGTCCGAGCTGTGGCGCCAGAGCGTCCCGCTCGAGGACCAGGAGCGGATCGACGCGCTTCGTGCAAAGGCGGTTGCGGACGGCATCGGCTTCACGGCCGACTACCCGTTCCGGCGGCGCGACGGCGCGGTTGCCTGGCTGCGGGTGACGGCAACCCCCGACATGGCCGCCCGACGCGTCCGTTCCGTCACCGTCGACGTCACGGCGCAGCGTGACGCGGAGGAGCAGGTGCGGCGGACGGAGGAGCGCTTCCGGTCGCTGATCGAGAACGGCAGCGACGTGATCTCGCTGCTCGCGCTCGACGGCACGTTCCTCTACGTGAGCCCCTCCTTCGAGCGGATCCTCGGCTGGGAGCAGGGCGAGATCGTCGGGCACAGCGCCTTCGAGTTCATCCACCCCGACGACGTGGACGCTGTCGCCGAGCGCTTCCGCGAGGGGCTCGCGCGCAGGAGCGGCGCATGGGCGACGACCTCCGACTTCCGCTTCCGCGCCGCCGACGGGTCGTGGCGCCGGTTCGAGTCGGTCGCGCAGGTGCGCGAGGATGCGGGCGGGGAGCCGGTCGTCGTCGTCAACTCGCGCGACGTCACGGAGCGGCGCGAGCTCGAGGAGCAGCTTCGCCACGCGCAGAAGCTCGAGGCGATCGGACGCCTCGCGGGCGGGGTCGCGCACGACTTCAACAACCTGCTCACGGGGATCGGCGGTTACGCCGAGCTCCTGCTCGCGAGCCTCGACGACGCGGACCCGCGGCGCGCGGACGCGTTCGAGATCCAGCGTGCGGCGCAGCGTGCGGCGATGCTGACCTCACAGCTGCTCGCCTTCGGCCGGCGGCAGGTGCTCCAGCCAGAGGTGCTCGACGTCGCGGGGGTGGTGAGCGGCCTCGAGAATCTGCTCGCACGTCTCCTCGGCGCAGACGTCGAGCTCAGGACTGCCGCCGATCGCGGGTGCTTCGCGTACGTCGATCGCGGCCAGCTCGAGCAGGTGATCACGAACCTTGCAGTGAATGCGCGCGACGCGATGCCCGGCGGCGGCACGCTCGCGATCGAGACCCGCCGCCGCGAGAGCGAGAGAGGAGTTCACGTGGAGTTGACGGTGACGGATACCGGCATCGGGATGGACGAGGAGACGGTCGAGCGAGCGTTCGAGCCGTTCTTCACGACGAAGGAGGAAGGCAAGGGGACCGGGCTCGGGCTGTCGACGGTCTTCGGGATCGTGACGCAGTCCGGTGGAACCGTCGGTGTCAGCTCGCGCCCCGAGCTCGGGACGACGGTGACGGTGACGCTGCCGGCGGCGGAGAGCGAGGGCGCGGCGGCGGACGACCCGGTGGCGGCACCGGCCGAGGGGCGAAGCGGCGGCGAGACGATCCTGCTCGTCGAGGACGAGGACATGATCCGCCGGCTCGTCCGCGACGTCCTGACCCGCAGCGGCTACACGGTGCTCGACGCGCCGGCCGCTGACCCCGCACTCGACCTGCTGCGCGCGCACGACGGCATCGACCTGCTCCTCACCGACGTCGTCATGCCGGGGATGAGCGGGCCGGCGCTCGCGAAGATCGCGACGAGCGAGCGGCCTTCCCTGCGCGTGCTGTTCACGAGCGGGTACACGAACCAGCCCGAGGACATCTTCGACGACCCGTCGGCCGCCTTCATCGGCAAGCCGTTCTCGCCGCAGGCGCTCGTCGCGAAGGTGCGCGAGGTGCTCGAGCTGCGCGACGTGCCGGCGTAGGGACGGCGTCTGGACGGCGCCGTCGCCGACGGCGCTACTGGGTGGAACGGGGGAGCGTGACGAGCGCGAGCTCCGGACGCCCGCCGGTCGACGCCTGGCGGATTGCGAGCACCTCGTCCCACGCCGCGAAGAAGAGCTCGAGCAGCACGGGGTCGAAGTGCGTGCCGCTGTTCGCCTGCATCAGCTCCCGCGCCTCCTCGGGGGTGAAGGCCGGGCGGTAGGCGCGGTCGGACGTGAGCGCGTCGAAGACGTCTCCGATCGCGGCGATCCGCCCCTCCAGCGGGATCTCGTCTCCGGCGAGACCGCGCGGGTAGCCGCTGCCGTCGACGCGCTCGTGGTGCGTGAGCGCGAGCAGCGCGGCGAGGTCGAGCAGGTCGATGCCCGAGCCGGAGAGCATCCGGAAGCCGATCTCCGTGTGCGCCTCCATCACCTGCCGCTCCTCCGGCGTCAGCGGCCCCGGCTTCAGCAGGATCCGATCCGGGATCCCGATCTTCCCGACGTCGTGCATCGGGCTCGCGATCCGAAGGCGCTCGGCGTGCTCGACGTCGAGCCCCGCGAGGCGCGCGAGGAGCGCGCAGTAGAGGCTCATGCGCGCGATGTGGTCGCCCGTCTCCTGGTTGCGGAACTCGGCAGCCCACGCGAGCCGGCGCACCGTCTCCTCGCGAAGCCTCCGCGCCTCCGCCTCCGAACGCTCGAGCCGCGCGATCGTCTCCCGGAGCGTCGCTGTGCGCTGCAGCACGGTCTGCTCGAGACGCTCGCGTTGGTTGCGGGTCTCCAGCTCGAGCGCGCGCCGCCGCAGCGCGCCCGCGACGTTGATCAGGAGCTCGTTCGTCCGAAAGGGCTTCAGCACGTACGCGTACGCACCGTGCTCGAGCGCCTCCTCCGCGAGTGCGCGGTCGTCGACGCCGGTCACCATCACGACTGCCGTGTCGGGGTGGTCGCGGACGACCTCGGCGGCGAGGTCGGCGCCGGACTCGCCCGGGAGGCGGAGGTCGCTGAGGAGGAGCGCGAACCGCTCCGCCTCGAGCCGCCGCCGCGCCTCCGCGGCCGATCCGACCGCGACGCAGTCGTAGCCGTGGCGGCCGAGGATCCGGACGAGGAGCGTGCGGATCGTGTCCTCGTCGTCGAGCACGAGGATGCGCGAGTCGTGCGGAGTCACGGCCGTCACGGCCAGGTGATCGGCCGCTGGCGGTCGTTCTGTACCCTCGCGCCGATGCGGCGGCCGACGATCGTGCGCGAGGCGATGGTGGCGACGAGTCACCCGCTCGCGACCCGCGCCGGTGTCCGGGCGCTCGAGCGCGGCGGCAACGCCGTGGACGCTGCGCTCGCGGCTGCTGCGATGCTGTGCGTCGCCGAGTGCGGCTTCACCGGGATCGGTGGGGACGCGTTCGCGCAGGTCTGGTTCGACGGCGAGCTCCACGGGTTGAACGGGTCGGGACGGTCGCCTGCCGCCCTGGACGGGCCGACGGTCGACCGGTACGGGCCGCGGTCGGTGACGGTGCCGGGATCCGTCCGCGCGTGGGCCGATCTCGCGGATCGCTTCGGGCGCCTCGGCCTCGACGCGTGCCTCGCCGACGCGATCGACGCCGGCGAGCGCGGGATCGCGGCGACCGAGCGCGTGGCCGTCGGCTGGAACGCAACGCCGCGGGCGCCGTGGCCGGCGCCGCAGCAGGGCGAGGTCTACGTCCTCCCCGAGCTGGCGGCGTCGCTTCGGGCGATCGCAGAGGGCGGACCGGACGCCTTCTACCGCGGCCGGATCGCCGAGCAGATCGCCTCGTCCTGCTGGCTCTCGGAGGACGATCTCGCGGCGCACGAGGGCGAATGGGTCGAGCCGCTTCGCCTGGGCTACCGCGGCGTCGAGGTGTGCGAGTTGCCGCCGAACGGGCAGGGCGCCGCGGCGCTGATCGCGCTCGCGCTCGCGGACGGCCTCCCCGACACGCTGCACGCCCGGGTCGAGGCGATGAAGCTCGCCCTCGCGGACGCCTACGGCTGGTTCGCGGACGGCCCGCTCCCGGCGTTCCTCCTCGACCCGACGCATCTGGCGGAGCGCCGGGCGCTGGTGCGGGAGGACGGGGTCGTGGCGCCGGTGCCGTCGGTGCAGCCGCGCGGAGGGACGACGTATCTGTGCGCGGCCGACGCGGACCGCAACGCGATCTCGCTGATCCAGTCGACGTACGAGCACTTCGGCTCCGGAGTCCTCGCGGGCGACACCGGGATCGTGCTCCAGAACCGGGGCGCCGGGTTCGTCGAGACCGAGGGGCACCCGAATCAGCTCGCGCCGAGCAAGCGCCCGTTCCACACGATCATCCCGGGCATGCTGCTCCGCGACGGCGACCTGTGGGGGCCGTTCGGCGTCATGGGCGGGCCGATGCAGGCGCAGGGCCACCTCCAGGTCGTCCACAACCTCGTCGACCGCGGGCTCGACCCGCAGCGCGCGCTCGACGAGCCGCGCTTCCGCGTCGAGGAGGACTGGAGCGTCGCGTTGGAGGCGGGCCTGTGGCTCGAGGCGCCCGAGTTGCGCGCGATCGGGCACGAGGTGACGCTCGACGAGAGCGAGCGCGGGTTCGGTGTCGGCCAGTGCATCCTCGCGGAGGGGGAGTCGCTCGTCGGTGGCTCCGACGGCCGTGGCGACGGCCACGCCGCCGGCTTCTGACGGTTACACCTGCGGATACGCCCTCCGGCTCATAGGCGCCCGGCGTGCGCGTTCGTAGCCTCGTCGCATGAACGCGATGGTCGACAGGCACCTCACGATCACCTCACGCCAGCGGCAGGTCGTGACGCTGATCGCGGAGGGGTGCTCGAACGACGAGGTCGGCCAGAGGCTCGGCATCTCGCCGCGCACGGTGAAGGCGCACTGCGACGTGCTCCGCCAGAAGCTCGGCGTCACGCGCAGGCGGCACATCCCGGTTGCCTACCGCAGCCTCACCGGCGACGACCCTCTGGCGCAAAGCCTCGGCTCCGCTCCGGCCGAGCCGGGGGATTGACGGCACGTGCCCGCGGCCCTGGGCGGGGTCGCGGGCACGACTTCTCAAGACGCGGAGCGCGATGTACGTTCCCACCGAGGGCGTTGCGGCCGCTCTCGCTGAGATCGACGGGAGAGGGCACATGATCGAACTGGAGCCGCAGGAGTCACCGGAGCCGGACGTCGTCGCGCTCGGCGCGTCGCGCCGGCGGATCATCGAGCGCCCGCGCCTCACGCGCCTCCTCGACGAGTCGCCCGCGCGAATCAAGATGCTCGTCGCGCCAGCCGGCTACGGGAAGACGACCCTCGCCCGGCAGTGGTTGCGGAGTCGCCAGGCGGTGTGGCTCGACCTCGGCGCGAACTGCGCAGACGCAGCAGGATGCGCAACAGCGCTTGCCGCAGCGTTAGAGGCGTCGGCGCCAGAAGTTCGTGAGCGTGTGCGCGCGCTTCTGCGGGCACCGGAACACCGCGCGCTGCAGCCGACCGTGCTTGCCGAAGCCGTCAAGCCTGCGAGCAACAGACTACCGCAGGGTCTCGTCCTGGTTGTCGACGACTACCAGGCAGGAAGCGCGGACGCGCACGAATTTCTCCAGGCGGTCATCGCAGCTTTAACCGTCGATGTCCTGATCTGCAGTCGGACCCGACCGAAATGGGTGTCTCCGCGGTTGATCATCTACGGCGACGTGTTCGAAATCGGCCGTAACTATCTCGCCTTTACGCCTAACGAGATCGCGCAGGTAGCGCCGGCGATCGTCGAACACCATGGCCTCGCCCCGCTGACCGACGGCTGGCCCGCGCTGGTGACTCTTGCCGCTGTGAGTCCCATCGGCGCGGCGTCCGCGCGCGACGACGAACTACCGGACTCACTTCACGCCTATCTGGCAGAAGAGATGTATGCAACGCTGACACCGCGTCTGCGCGAGGCGCTCGTGATACTTGTCGCCACGGGCGTGCGGGACGTCAGCCTTGCCGGAGCTATCTGTGGTCCGGATGCTGTCAAATCTCTTGCGTCGCAAGGATGGCTCGCCGCGTCGCACGGCGCCATCGAGATCAATCCGATTATCGCCAGCTTCACACGGGCGAAGGTGGAGGAGCGCACCGATCTTCTTCCCGTTGCTTTGGGCGATCGCGCTGTTGCGGAACTCATTGAACGGGAGGCATGGGAGCACGCCGCTGAGGCGATGCAAAACCTCAACCGGTACGAGCGGTTGCCCGCGATACTTCGTGCTGGCCTCGGATCGCTTCTTGATGAAGGCCGAGCGTCCATGTTGCGGGCTGTCGTTGATGGAGCGCGGACTGCCGGCGTTACGGCGCCCGAGCTCGACCTTGCCTGCAGCGAGCTCGCCTTCCGCGACGGAAATTTCGCAGCCGCCGAAACCTTCGCGGTGCGCGCCGCCGATTCGTTCGGCCCCAGAGACGATCTACGCGCGGTCGCCTTGGCCCGAGCCGGACGTGCGGCGCATCTCGCGAACCGGGAACGGGAGGCGCTCGACTACTTCCGCCTTGCGGAAGCGGCGTCACACTTCGAAGCGGTTCGCCTCGAGGCCCTCCAGGGCCAGCTCGTTGCGGCGAGCGACCTGCTCGCGCCCGAAGCTCCAGTCCTTCTCCGCAGACTCGCGCCGGGTCCTGACGCGGCGCCGCGTGATGTCGTCGTTTACGCCGGCCATTGGCTGACATACCACCAGCGCTCCGGCACGCTCACGTCACTCGACATACCGCGCCGCGCGCGGCAGCTTCTTCACTTGGTTGAAGACGCGAGCGCTCGGTGCTCGTTTCGAAACGCTTACGCGTACACGCTCGTTTGCGCTGGGCTACTCGACGAGGCGGACTCACTCGTAGCCGATCAGGTCGATGATGCTCAGGCGTTCGGACTCGAGTTCGTACTTCGGCACGCAGAACTGACACACGCGATTGGTTTGTTCATCCGCGGCGACGGCGAGGCCGCGAAGGCGATGCTGGAACGACTACGGGTCGTGGCGCGGACTCAAGGTGACGCGCTTCTGCTCGCGAACGCGATGGTCGTGCTGAGCCATGTCTTGACCGCCGAAGGGCGGACACATGATGCAGTCGCAGCGACGCTAGTAGACCCCGGTGCGATCACGCCAACGATGACCGCGGAGATGACTGCGGCGCGAGCGCTGGCGCTTGCGTGCGCCGGCGACGTTGACCGTGCCGTGAGCGCGGCTGCGGACGCGCGCGCACAAGCGTCAGCAGTGGAAGTCACGACTGCAGTGCGAGTTGCGGACGCCCTCTGCGCGATCGCCAGCGAGGATGTGCGCGCATGGGACGCGGCAGCCGTCGCGTTGGAGTACTGCAGCAGCCGTTACTTCGTCGAGCCGCTGATCGTGGGATATCGCGGGTCGCCGGCCCTAGCTGCCGCGCTTCTAGGCAACGAGAACACACGTGAGCGGATGTTGCAGCTCATGCAGCTAGCGAATGACGCGCAGCTCATCGAAAGCGTCGACGCGCGGCCGCGTGGATCCGCTTGGGGCGATCTCTCGCCGCGCGAGCGCGACGTCCTCCGGCTCGTCGCACGAGGGATGACGAATCGCGAGATCGGCCGAACGCTTTACATCTCTGAGGCAACAGTGAAGGTGCATGTGCGTCACATCCTGGAGAAGCTGGGCGTTGAGTCGCGGACGGCGGCGGCGGTCCGCGTGCCGGCCGTCGAGAGGCTCAAGCCGCTCCCAATGCGGACGCGCCTATAGGCGGGGCTGCCGCTTCGGTAGTTGCTTCTCCAGAGGTTCGGATTGAGGAGCCGGCTAGAATCGCTTCGAACGCGGCGACGACGGCGGTGTCGAACTGTGACTCGACGGCCTGCGCGAGCCGCAAGCGCGCTGTACGACTTGGCATCGCGTCGCGGTACGGCCTGTCCGACGTCATCGCGTCGTATGCGTCCGCAACGGCGATGATGCGAGCGAGTAGTGGGATTTGATCGCCGGCGAGGCCGTCGGGATATCCGTGACCGTCGATCCGCTCATGGTGGTGTCGGACGACCTCCGCGATATCGGCGTAGTCCTCAACGTTCGCGAGAATCCGTTCGCCTATCTCCGGGTGCTCCTGCATGATCCGGCGCTCCTCAAGGGTAAGCGGCCCTGCTTTCTCGAGCAATCCCGGTGGCAGCCCGATCTTGCCGATGTCGTGCACGAGGCCGCACAGGTACACCCGCTGTTGATCGCGTTCGCACAGACCCATGCGAGCCGCGATCCGTTGCGAATAAGACGCAACTGCAGCCGAGTGACCAGCGGTGTATCTGTCTCTTGCGTCCAGCGTCGCTACGAGTGCGGCAGCGAACGACAGGTTCGCCCTCTCAAGGGTTGCGTTGACGGCCGTGAGGTCATCCGCGAGGCGACGTTGCTCCTGGTAGAGCGCGAACAACCTCTGCGCCGCGAGTGCGGGGACGAGAAAGAGCGGCAACGTCCACGGCGACACGTCCGTGTATGCGACAACGAGCAGCGCCACGACTGGCGTGTACAGCGGTACCGACGCCGTCGTGACAGGGATGATCGTGGAGATGCACTCGCGGACGCTGCCGGTGCCGCGGATCTTCAATGTTGCAGCAGCGAAGGCTGCGTCTGCAAGTTGCGCGGTCACTGCGCCGGCGACGGTGCTCGCCGCGACGGCTTCGGCGCCACCGTTGAGCTGCGTAGCTACACCTGCGGCAACCAAGCCGGTTGCTGCGCCAGTCAGAGCCTCGCTGAAGGTGAAGGTAGCCCACTTCAAGTAAGGGGGCTTGAGCCCGCCAAGCATCGATCCCGCACCGACGATCATCGAGGCGAGCGGTCCGAAGGCGACAGCGGCGAAGAGCATCGGGAGCAGTGAGATGGAGATCTCGGTCGTCTCGTTCAGCCTGATGCGCCCGCGCTCCGCGACGGCCGCAAGGAGGACTAGCGACGCGACTGCCCATCCGCTACCGACGGTGGCGCCACCGGTGATGAACCCAGTGGCAAGAGTCGCGACGAGCACGGCGAGCGCCGCCACGTACGCGAGCAGAAGTACCTCGCGCGGGCTGCTGATCTTCTTGCGAATCTCGTGCAATCTCTTGCTTCCTCCCCCGAAAGGGGTATAAGCTGCTTCCGCCGTCAGTCCCTACCGTTAGGAGTCATCGTGCGGAAGTCACTCATTCGGGTGTTCGCACGCGCCGCCATCGCCGGTGGCACGCGCACCTGGTAAGCCTGGTAAAGCTGCTAAAGCCGTCGAATCCTGCTCTTCCACGCTAGGAGAGACATCCCTCGTACGGGGGGTTCTCCACAAGCTGTGGAAACGCCGCGTCTAGAGGGCGTTCGTTCGACTTCGGCCGCGCAGCACGCGCGGCCGTCGTCTGGTCCCGCTCAGCCGATCAGGCCGCGGCGGAAGCCGACGGCGACGGCGTGCGCGCGCGAGCGCGCCTGGAGCTTCGCGAGCAGGTGGCGAACGTGCGACTTCACGGTCTCCTCCGAGAGGAAGAGGCGCTGGCCGATCTCGCGGTTCACGAGGCCGTCGGCGACGAGCTGGAGCACCTCGATCTCGCGCATGGTCGGCTCCTGCTCGAGCTCGCGGAGCGGCGCCGCGAACGGGATCACCTCCGCCGCGGCACCGTTCGCCCGGCGGGCGGCGGCAGCCTCGAACCGGCGGCTGTGATCCATGTAGCGGTTCAGAATCTCCCTGCGCTCAGCGGCGTCCACGGCCCGGATATCGGCCCGCCGCGGCGCCTCCTTTAGCTCGATCGAGGTACTCCCTCTCAGGGGTTGAGGCGGGCGCGGCGCAGGAATCCTCCCTCCATGCTCGACGAATACCGCCGGAAGCGCGACCCTTCGCGCACGCCCGAGCCGTTCGGGGCAGCGGACGCCGCTCCCGGACGGCCGCGCTTCGTCGTCCAGCGACACAGCGCGCGGAGGCTCCACTACGACCTCCGGCTCGAGCGTGACGGCGTCCTCGCGAGCTGGGCGGTGCCGAAGGGACTCCCCCTCGACCGCGGGTCGCGCCGGCGCGCGATCCACACCGAGGACCACCCGCTCGAGTACCTCGGCTTCCACGGCGTCATCCCGAAGGGCGAGTACGGCGCGGGCGTGATGGACGTCTACGACACCGGCACCTACGAGCTGCTCGAGGAGTCGAAGTCCGGGTCGCTCACGGTGCGCCTGCGCGGCCGGCGCCTCCAGGGGGAGTGGACGCTCGTGCCCGCGCACCTCGAGGGCGACGAGCGGAACTGGCTCCTCGTCCGCCGCGATGGCGCCGAGCCCGAGCCGCGAACGCACCTCCTCCAGCAGCCGATCGTCGCCGACGCGCTCCCGGGTGGGCAGCGGCTCTACGAGGTGCTGTGGCCCGGCGAGCGGCTGCTCGTCCGGCTCCACGAGGGGGAGCCGACGCTCCTGACGGAGCAAGGGGAGGACGTGACCCAGCGGCACTCCGGGATCGCGAACCGGCTGGGGCGCGCGCTGCGCACGTTCGACTGCGTCGTCGACGCGCAGGTGACACGGCACAACGGCGGCGAGCTGCTCGTCGTGTCGGACATCCTCGAGCTCGAGCGGGAGCCCGTCGTCGACCGTCCGCTCGTCGCCCGCCGGGCGCTGCTCGCGGAGCTGCTCGACCCGGTCGAGACGAGCGTCCGGCTGGCAGACGTGTTCGACGACGGCGAGGCGCTGCTCGCCGCCGCCCACGAGGGCGGGCTGCGCGGCGTCGTCGGCCGGCGGCCGCGCTCGCGCTACCGCCCTGGCGCCGCCCACGAGGACTGGGTGGCGGTCCTGCTCGAGGCGCCCGCCGACCGCACGGTCGAGCTCCGCACGGGGCGCCGCGTCGTCTCGCTCACGCGACTCGACTACCTGTGGTGGCCGGAGACGGGCGTGCGGAAGCGAGACCTCGTCGACTACTACCGTGCCGTCGCGCCGGCTCTGCTGCCGCACCTGCGCAACCGTCCGTTCACGCTCAAGCGCTACCTCAACGGCCCGAACGCGCCGTTCGAGTGGGTGAAGGACGCCCCGCCCGAGCTGCCGGAGTGGATCGCGCGATGCCCGCTCCCGGCGAAGTCGCGCCGCGGCGAGATCGTCGACTACCCGCTCGTGAACGACGAGCTCGCGCTCGCGTGGATGGTCGACTACGGGTGCATCGACCTCCATCTCTGGTTCTCGCGGTGCGACAAGCCGTCACGGCCCGACTACGTCCTCTTCGACCTCGATCCGGCGCAGGTGGAGATGGCGCAGGTCGTCGACGCGGCGCTCCTGTTGCGCGAGGCGCTCGAGGCGCTCGGGCTCGTCTCCTTCGTCCGCACGAGCGGCGGCGACGGCCTGCACGTCCAGGTGCCGGTCGCGCGCCGCTACACCTACGAGCAGACGCGGCGGTTCGCCGAGGTGGTCGCCGACGCGCTCGTGCGGGCGCGCCCCGACCTCGTGACCGTCAGTCGCGACGTCCGCCGGCGCCGCGGCGTCTTCGTCGACACGAAGATGAACGGCGAGGGGATGACGATCGCGTCGGTCTACTCGGTGCGGCCGCACCCTGGGCCGCCGGTCGCGACGCCGCTTCGCTGGGAGGAGCTGACGCCTCGGCTCGACGCGCGGACGTTCACGATGGAGGACGTCCTCGGGCGACTCGATCGCCACGGCGACCTCCACGCCGACCTGCTGCGCACGCCGCAGCGCCTCGAGCCGGCCCTCGCGCGCTTCGGCGGCTAGACCGGCGGCGGCTCGTACGCCGCCGGGCGCCGCGGATCCACAGGCGCCGGCTCCGGCTCGCGCTCGCGCGGCTGAATGTCGCCCGCCTTGATCTCCTCCGCCCAGTGGCACTTGACGAGGTGGTTCTCGAGCGGCCGCAGCGCCGGCTCCTCGTCGCGGCAGCGCGTCGGCTGCACGTACGGGCAGCGCGTGTGGAAGCGGCAGGCGTGCGGCGGATTCGCCGGGCTCGGCAGATCGCCCTGGAGCAGGATCGAATCGCGCTTCCGCTCGCGCTCGACCACGGGATCCGGGATCGGAATCGCCGAGAGGAGCGAGATCGTGTACGGGTGGAGCGGGTTGTCGTAGAGGTCGTCGGCGGGCGAGAGCTCCATGATCTGGCCGAGGTACATGACCGCGATGCGATCGGAGATGTGCCGGACGACCGCGAGGTCGTGCGCGATGAAGAGGTACGTGAGGTCGAAGTCCTTCTGCAGCGACTCGAGCAGGTTCACGATCTGCGCCTGGATCGAGACGTCGAGCGCGGACACCGGCTCGTCGCAGACGACGAAGTCGGGGTTGAGCGCGAGCGCACGCGCGAGGCCGATCCGCTGCCGCTGCCCGCCCGAGAACTCGTGCGGGTACCGGCTTTCGGCGTCCGCCGGCAGCCCGACGATCTGGAGCAGCTCGCGCACGCGCTTCTGCGTCTCGCGCCCGCGGGTGAGGCGGTGGACGCGTAGCGGCTCGCCCACCATGCGGCCGACCGAGTGCCGCGGGTTGAGCGACGCGTACGGGTCCTGGAAGACCATCTGCATGCGCCGGCGCAGCGGACGCAGCTCGCTCTCGCCCAGGCTCGTGATGTCCTGCCCGTCGAAGACGATCCGACCGCCGGTCGGCTCGTAGAGGCGGAGCAGTGCGCGCCCGACCGTCGACTTCCCGCAGCCGGACTCTCCGACGAGCCCGAGCGTCTCGCCGCGGCGGATCGTGACGGAGAAGCCGTCGACCGCCTTCACGTCGCCGACGTGGCGGTCGAGCACGACGCCGCTCTTGATCGGGAACCAGACGCGGAGGTCCTCGACCTCGACGAGGGGCTCGCCGCTGCCGTTCGCGCCGCTCATGCGGCACCGCCGAGCCGCGTCCGCTCCCACTCGTCTGCGGGCACCGGGTTGAAGCAGCGGACGTGGTGACCGCCGCCGATCGACTCGAGCGGCGGCACCTCCCGGCGCGACTCCTCGACCTCGTAGCGGCAGCGCGGCGCGAACGGGCACTCCGCCGGCGGGCTCAGCATGTTCCTGGGCGCACCCGGGATCGGCTGCAGCGCCTGCCGCCGGCCGGCGTCCAGACGCGGCACGCTCTGCAGCAGGCCGAGCGTGTACGGATGCCGCGGCTGCGAGAAGAGCTGCTCGGCGCTGCCGGTCTCGACGAACATCCCCGCGTACATCACGTTCACGCGCTCGCACATCCCGGCGACGACGCCGAGGTCGTGCGTGATCATGATCAGCGCGGTGTTGCGGTCGGCGACGAGCTCCCGAAGGAGCTCGAGGATCTGCGCCTGGATCGTGACGTCGAGTGCCGTCGTCGGCTCGTCGGCGATCAGCAGCATCGGCTTGCAGGCGAGCGCCATCGCGATCATCGCCCGCTGCCGCATCCCGCCCGAGAACTGGTGCGGATAGTCCTTGAGCCGGATCTTCGCGCTCGGGATCCCGACCTGGTCGAGCAGCTCGCCGGCGCGGCGATCGGCCGCTGCGCGTTCCATCCCGAAGTGCGTCTCGAGCGCCTCGCGGATCTGGCGACCGACGGTGAGCACCGGGTTGAGCGAGGTCATCGGGTCCTGGAAGATCATCGCGATCTCCTTGCCGCGGATCCGGCGCAGCTCCGAGTCGGGGAGCTCCAGGAGATTGCGCCCGCCGAACATCGCGGTGCCGCGAGTGACGCGGCCGTTCCGCGCGAGGATCCCGAGCAGCGCGAGCGACGTCACGCTCTTGCCGCAGCCGGACTCCCCGACGATGCCGAGCGTCTCACCGGGTGCGATGTCGAACGAGATGCCGTTGACGGCGTAGACGAGGCCGCGGCTCGTCCCGAACTGGACGTGCAGGTCGTCGACGGAGAGCAGCGGCTCGCGCGTCACCCGCGACCCCGCAGCTTCGGGTCGAGCGCCTCGCGAAGGCCGTCGCCGATCAGGTTGAAGCCGAGCACCGAGAGGACGATCGCGACCCCCGGGATGATCGCGAGGTGCGGCGCGGTCTGGAGGTAGCGCGTCGTGTTCGTCAGCATCGTGCCCCACTCGGGCGTGGACGGGTCCTGCGGGCCGAGGCCGAGGAAGCCGAGCCCGGCGACGTCGATGATCGCGGTCGCGAGCGCGAGCGTCCCCTGCACGATCACGGGCGAGATCGCGTTCGGGAGGATGTGCGACGCCAGGATCGTCCGCCGCGGGACGCCGACCGAGCGCGCCGCGAGCACGAAGTCGTTCTCCCGCTGGGCGAGGATCGAGCCGCGCAGGAGGCGCGCGAAGATCGGGATCTGCGTGGCCCCGACGGCGATCATGATCTGCGTGAGGCCGGGGCCGAGGGCGGCGACGATCCCGATCGCGAGGAGCAGCCCGGGGATGGACAGCATGATGTCCATCAGCCGCATGATCACGCTGTCGACGATGCCGCCGAGATAGCCGGCGATCGCGCCGAGCAGGAGCCCGACCGAGAGGCCGACCGCCACCGAGACGACGCCGATCAGGAGCGAGTAGCGCGCGCCGTAGACGATGCGCGAGAACTGGTCGCGGCCGAGGTCGTCGACCCCGAACAGGTGCTCGCCGGAGGGGCCGGGGCAGCAGCCTTCGCGGAGGAGCGAGAGGTCCTGCGCGCGCGGGTCGTCGGGTGCGATCCACGGCGCGAAGATCGCGACCACGGCGAAGAGCGCGACGAGTGCGAAGCCGACGAGCGCGCCCGGGTTCCGCCGCAGCCGCTGCCACGCCTCCGACCAGAGGCCGCTCGGCGCCTCGAGCTGGATCTCCCGGGACTCGAGCTCGGCGACCGACATTACGAGTAGCGGATCCTCGGGTTGATGATCGCGTAGGCGACGTCGACGACGAGGTTGACGAGCACGAAGACGATCGACACGAAGAGGATGCCGCCCTGGAGGACGGGGAAGTCGCGGACGCGGATCGCGTTCACGAGCCACGTCCCGAGGCCCGGCCACGCGAACACGGTCTCGGTCAGCACCGCTCCGGAGAGCAAGAGGCCGGTCTGGAGGCCGATGATCGTCGCGATCGGCAGCAGGGCGTTCCGCAGCACGTGCCGTGTGTCGACGAGCCGCGGGGCGACGCCCTTCGCGCGGGCGGTGCGGACGTAGTCCTCGTTCTGCACGTCGAGCACCGCGGCCCGCGTGATCCGCGCGATCACGGCGAGCGGGATCGACCCGAGCGCGACGGCTGGGAGGATGAGGTGCTTGAGCACGTCCCAGAGCGCCTCCATGTTCCCGGCGATGAGCGCGTCGAGGACGTAGAAGTTCGTCGGGTGCTCGAGGTCGATCAGCACCGAGATCCGCCCGACGGTCGGGAGCCAGCCGAGCTTCACCGCGAACGCGTACTTGAGCAGGATCGCGAGGAAGAAGATCGGGATCGAGATCCCGAGCAGCGACACGACGAGGCTGCCGTGGTCGAACGCCGTCCCGTAGCGCTTCGCCGCGAGGAAGCCGAGCGGGATGCCGAAGACGACGGAGAAGAACATCGCGGCGAGCGCGAGCTCGATCGTCGCCGGGAAGCGCTGCTTCAGCTCCTCGACGACCGGTTGGCGCGTCGCGATGCTCTCGCCGAAGTCGCCCTTCGCGACGGTGCCGACGTACTTCCAGTACTGGACGTGGAGCGGCTGGTCGAGCCCGTACTGCCGCTCGATCTGCGCCTCCTGCGCGTCCGTGCCGCGCTCGCCGAGGAGTGCCTGCGCGGGCCCGCCGGGCAGCAGGCGGATCCAGAGGAAGACGAGGATCGAGAGCCCGACGAGGATCGGGACGAGCAGAAGCAGCCGGCGGACGACGAACCTCAGCACGCGCTAAGCATGACGAGGTTCGCCGCCCGCCGACTCGACTACCGGACTAGCCGCAGTCCTCCAGCGAGACGATGGAGAACGGCTCGAGCGAGACGGGGCTCGGCTCGTAGCCCTGGACGCACGCCGCGAAGGCGAGCGCGGGCTCGGTGTGCACGTACGGCACGCCCGGGATGAAGTCCGCGATCAGGCGGTTCGCCTCCTGGTAGAGGCTGATCCGGGTGTCCTCGTCCGTCTCCTCCTCCGCCTCGCTCAGCTTCGAGAAGATCTCAGGGTTCTCGAAGCCCCACGCCTTCTGCGGCGACTGGAAGAACGTGCCCACGAAGTTGTCCGGGTCGGCGTAGTCACCCGTCCACCCGAGCAGGTAGAGCGGGCACTTGCCCTCGTCCACCATGCCGAGGTAGTCCGGGCTCCACGGAGCCGCCTTCGGCGTCACCTTGAAGCCGGCCTGGTTCAGGCTGGCCGCGAACGCCTCGAAGTTCCGCTTCGGGTCGGGCATGTACGGCCGCGAGACGTCGGTCGGGTAGCAGAACGTGATGTTCACCGGCGTCTGCACCCCGGCCTGCTGGAGCAGCTGCTTCGACTTCTCGGGGTCGAACTCGTACTTCGTCACGTCGTCGGCGTACCCGAAGAGGTCCGGCGGCATGAAGTTGTGCGCCACCTCGCCACGGCCGGCGTAGAAGTTGTCGACGACCTCCTGACGGTTCAGGCCGTGGGCGATCGCCTGGCGCACCTCGAGCTGGTCGAGCGGCTTCGTCGCCTGGTTGATGCCGACGTAGCCGACGTTGAACGCCGGGCGGTCGAGGACCTGCAGGTTCTCGTCGTTCTCGATCGTCGGGATGTCCTGCGGCTCGACCAGGTCGTACCCCTGGATCTCGCCGTTCTGGAGCGCCTGCAGGCGCGCCGCGTTGTCGGCGATGGGGCGGAAGATCAGGCGCTCGATCTTCGCCTTCTCACCCCAGTACTCGTCGTTGCGAACCATCACGAGGCGGTCGCCGCGAGTCCACGACTCGAACTTGAACGGGCCGGTGCCCGTCGGATGCTCGGTGCCGTAGGTGCCCGTCGGGCGGAAGCCGGTCTCCTCGTCGACCGTGCCCTCGTCGGCGCCGAACTCCTGCAGCGCCTTCGGGCTCGCGATCGTGAAGTTCGTCAGCGCGAGCGCGCCGAGGAACGACGCCGACGGCTTCGTCAGCGTGAGGACGGCGGTGTGCTCGTCGCTCGCCTCGCAGCTCTTGTAGAGGCTCTCGGTCGGAGCCCCTTCCTCGGGCTCCGCAAAGCCACCGAACACCGTCTGCCAGTAGTACGACGCGCTCGGGTTCTGCAGCGGCCCCTTGAAGTTGTACCAGCGGTCGAAGTTGAAGCAGACCGCCTCGGCGTTGAAGGGCTGGCCGTCGTGGAACTTCACCCCCTGGCGCAGGTTGAACGTCCAGGTGAGTCCGTCCTCGCTCGCCTCCCAGCTCTCGGCGAGGTTGGGCTCGATCTCGGTGCCGCCGCGCGACAGCGTCACGAGGCCCTCGAACATCTGGTCGATCGCGCGCAGCGACTCGCCGTCCGAGACGAGTGCGCCGTCGAGCACGACCGGGTCGGCCGACGTGCCGAAGACGAGCGTCCCACCGCCGCCTTCCTCGCCGCCACCGCCGGTCTCGGCTGCGGTGTCGCCGCCGCTCCCGCCGGCCTCTTCCTCGCCGCCGCCGCAGCCCACCGCCGCGAGCGCAAGCGCGCTCGCCACGACGGCCAACAGCAGCCAGTGCCACTTCGACCTCAAGGTGTCTCCTTTCGCTGGTCCATCCCCAGGTTGAGGTGGAGTATCCCTGCGGCCGGTCCTGAAGCGCAAATAGGAAACGCCGAGGGCGGGCACGCGGCCCGCCCTCGGCAGTACCTTCGGGAGCCGATCTACGCGGCGAGCGACGCGAGGTCGCGCAGCGCGGCGAGCCGCGAGAGCGCCTGGCCCTCGAGCTGGCGCACACGCTCCCGCGTCAGATCGAGCTCGTGCCCGATCGCCTCGAGCGTCCACGGCTCACCCTCGAAGCCGAACCGCAGCTCGAGGATCCGCCGCTCGCGCTCCGGGAGCGCGTCGAGCGCGCGCCGGACGCCCTGCTTGCGCAGCGACTCCTCCGCCTCCTCGAACGGGTCCGGAGCCTCACGGTCGGCGAAGAGGTCGCCGAGCTCGCCCTCGTCGTCTGCGCCGACCGTCTGGTTCAGCGAGACCGACGCGTGGGCGGCGCCGAGCGCCTCGTCCACGTGCTGGATCGGCAGGCCCGTGGCCTCGGCCAGCTCCTCCTTCGTCGCCTCGCGACCGAGCTCCACCTCGAGCCGGCGCGCCGCGCGCGACAGCTTCTGCTGCCGCTCGACGACGTGCACCGGCACGCGGATCGTCCGGGCGTGGTTCGCCACGGCGCGCTGCACCGACTGGCGGATCCACCACGTCGCGTACGTCGAGAACTTGAAGCCACGGCGCCAATCGAACTTCTCGACGGCCCGATTCAGGCCCAGCGTCCCCTCCTGGATCAGGTCGAGAAACGGCACCCCGAGCCCCCGGTAGCCG
>DATMJW010000164.1:0-7715 GCA_035553355.1 Gaiellaceae bacterium
CACCCGCACCGACGATCTCCGGGAACACGATCACGTACGCGACGGGGGCGCTGCCGAACGGCCTCCACGTCCTCTTCGGGTGGCTCCGCGACGCGAGCGGGACGCAGACGCCGTTCCGCGTCGCCGTCACGGTCGAGAGCGCGCCGATGGCCGACCGCCCAGCGGTCGAGAAGAGCATCGACCCGCAGACGACGACGTCGGTGGTCGCGACGAGCGGCCTCGCGACGGTGACGGTGCCGCCGTCGGCGTGGCCGCCCGCACCCACACCGGCGGACTTCCTCGTCTTCAGCGTCGACCCCGAGCCTGCGCTCCCGTCGCTCGGCTTCGGCCTCGCCCCCGGCAGCGCGGTGATCGCGGTCGACGCGCGCTGGGCGCTCGCCGGCACGCCCGTGACGGAGTTCGATGCGCCGATCGAGGTGCTGATCCCGAACCCGAGCGGCGCACACGTGATCCCGGCGACGTCGCAGGACGGGACAACGTGGCGGACGCTCGAGCCGCTCGAGGGGACGACGCTGCCGGCGGATCGCCGCGACGGCTACTACATCGACGGCGCCGGCGTCCACGTGCTCACGCGGCACCTCACCTACTTCGCGCTCGGCCTCGACACGGAGCCGCCGACGCCGCCGACGCACCTCGGGGGCGCGATCGGCGCGGACGGCCTCACGATCCGCTGGATCCCCGGCCGCGACAACAGCCGCCGGCTCGGCAACGTCGTCCTCTTCGTGAACGGCGAGCCGTACCGCAACTTCGGCCCGACCGAGTACGAGGCGAAGCTCGGGCCGGTGCTCGAGGACGACACCCGGACGTTCCACCTCGTGCAGCTCGACGCGGCCGGAAACGCGAGCGCGAAGAGCGAGACGCTGCGCGCGCTGCCGAAGTTCCTCGGCCTTCCGTTCGAGCAGGCGCGTGCGGCACTCGCCGCACGCGGCTTCACCGTCGGCCGCGTCACCTACGAGCCCGCGCCGGGCGTCGCAGCCGGCACGGTGATCGCGCCCGTCGACCTCGTCTTCGGTGTCGACGGCCGCCCGCTCGACCTCGTCGTCGCCGGCACGGCACCGGTGCAGACGCGGCTCGTGTTCCAGGTCGCGAACGCGAAGCGCGTGAAGGTGCAGCCGAAGCGGACGACGGTCACGGCGAGCGTCAACGTGACGCGCCCCTCGGCCGTGACGGCGACGCTGTACTCGCCGAAGCAGCTGAAGCTCTACACCTGGCGGCTGAAGGTCGATGCAGGGCGCACCGTCGTCAAGCTGAAGCTTCCGACACAGGTGCGGAAGCCGGGCGTCTACCGCATCGTCTGGATCGCGCGCTCGGGGTCCGAGACGGTTCGCCGCACGATCACGTTCCGGCTCGTCGGGCCGGACCTCCAGCAGCTGACCCCGTCGACGAAGCCGATCGAGGTCGTGCTGACGGGCGGCAGGATCGGCCGGAACGCCGTCGGCGCCGGCCTCGGCTCGCGCGGGCGCGTCGTCGCGAGCGCAGCGGCGTTCGACACGTTCCTGCTCGTCGCGAGCCCGCGCCACGACGTCTCGATCGTCGTCGTCGACGTCGACCGCCACGGGATCCGGTTCGTCGCCGACCTCCGGACGGTCTTCCCGGAGCTCCGGGTGCTCGCCGTCTCCGACGATGCGGCGCTGCGGCGGCGCGCGCTCCGCGCCGGTGCCGTGCGCGCGCTGCCGAGAAGCAGCGGCGTGACGCTCGCGAAGGCGATCGCGCGCGTCGCCTCCTCGCGCTAGCGGGTCAGCCGCGGCCGCCCGGCCGCCAAAGCACCTCCGCCCCGCCCGCCGCGGCTCGCGCGAGGATGAAGAGGAGGTCGGAGAGCCGGTTCAGGTAGACGAGCGCGCGCGGGTTCACCTCGTGCTCCTGCGCCGCTCGCAGGGCCTCGAGCTCCGCGCGCCGGCACACGGTCCGTGCAACGTGGAGCCGGACCGCCTGCTCGGGGCCGGCCGGCAGCACGAAGCTCCGGAGCTCGGGCAACCCCTCGTTCCAGCGATCGCACTCCGCCTCGAGCGCATCGATCTGCTCCTGCTTGACGCGCAGGCGGCCTTCGCCCTCGGCGTACGGGACGGAGAGGTCGGCGCCGAGGTCGAAGAGCTCGTTCTGGATGCGCGCCAGGAGCTGCGCGAGCTCCGCGGCTGCCTCCACGAGCCCGAGACACGCGTTCAGCTCGTCGACGGCGCCGTAGGCTGCGATCCGGAGGTCGAGCTTCGAGACGCGGGAGCCGTCGCCGAGCGACGTCTCGCCGCGGTCGCCGCCGCGCGTGTAGATCCGGTTCAGCCGGACCGGCTCGTCGGGGCTCCGCGGCACGGCCCTAGTATGCCGCCGCGATGGAGCTCCGCCGGGCGACGCAGGAAGACACCGACGCGATTGCAGCGCTCTTCCGCGCCTCGTTCGGGAGCATCGGCTTCCTGCCGACGCTCCACACCCCGGACGAGGACCGCGGCTACTTCCACGGCGTCCTCGCGGAGCAGGAGGTGTGGGTCGCGGAGGAGGGCGCCGAGCTCGTCGGCTTCGCCGCGCTCTCGACCGAGATGCTCGAGCATCTCTACGTCCGCCCCGGCCGGCAGGGGGCCGGCGTCGGCAGCGCGCTCCTCGAGCTCGCCAAGGAGCGGCGCCCGCAGGGCTTCACGCTCTGGGTCTTCCAGCGGAACGAGCGCGCGCGCCTGTTCTACGAGCGGCACGGCTGCCGCCTCGTCAGGCTGACGGACGGCAGCGCGAACGAGGAGCGCGAGCCCGACGCGCTCTACGGCTGGGCGCCCTAGACGCCGACGGCCTGCTCGGCCTGCGCGAGCACCGACCGCGCGATCACGAGTCGCTGCACCTCGCTCGTCCCCTCGTAGATCTCGGTGATCTTCGCGTCGCGGTAGTAGCGCTCGACTGGGAACTCCTTCGTGTACCCGTAGCCGCCGAGCACCTGGATCGCCTCGGCCGTCTGCCGCCGAGCGACCTCCGAGGCGAACAGCTTCGCCTTCGCGCCCTCGGCGGTGTGCGGCTTGCCGTTCTGCTTCAGCCACGCCGCCCGGTGCACCAGGAGGCGTGCGGCGTCGATCTCGGTCGCCATGTCCGCGAGCTTCCACTGGATCGCCTGGAAGTCGCCGATCCGCTTGCCGAACTGGCGCCGCTCGAGCGCGTACGCCCGTGCGGTCTCGTAGGCGGCGCGCGCGATCCCGACCGCCTGCGCGGCGATCCCGATCCGCCCGCCGTCGAGCGTCGTCATCGCGACGGCGAAGCCCTTCCCCTCCTCGTGGAGCAGACGGTCCACCGGGACGACCGCGTCGATCGCGAGATCGACGGTCGAGGACGAGTTGAGCCCGAGCTTCTCCTCCTCCCGCGTCACCTCCACGTGCTCGCGATCGAGCACGAACGCGCTGACGCCACGGGCCCGGTCCGTCTCCGGATCCGTCCGCGCGAACGTGAGGAACGTGCCGGCGTAGCTCCCGTTCGTGATCCACTGCTTCGAGCCGCGGATGCGCCAGCCGCCGCCCTCGGGTGTCGCCGACGTGCGCAGCGACCCGGCGTCCGAGCCGGCCTCCGGCTCCGTCAGCGCGAAGGAGCCGATCGTGCGGCCGCTCGCGAGCGGCGGGACGAAGCGCTCGCGCTGCTCGTCCGTCCCGAACGCGAGCAGCGGCAGCGTCACCGCGCTCGTGTGCACGGCGACCGTGACGCCGACGCCCGCGTCCGCGCGAGACAGCTCCTCGAGGACGAGGATGTACGAGATGAAGTCTGCGCCGGCGCCGCCGAACTCCTCCGGCACGCAGACTCCCATCAGCCCGAGCTCGGCGAGCTTCTCGTACAGCTCCACCGGGAACCGCTTCTCGCGATCCCACTCCGCCGCGTGCGGCGCGATCTCCGCATCCGCGAACTCTCGCGCGAGCGCCTGGATCTCCCGTTGGTCGGCGGTCGGGGAGAAGTCCATCCCGGCGCGAGTGTACCCCCGCCCGCGCGGCGCTACGCGGCCGCGAGGAACTCGCGGCGGATCTCGTGCAGCGCGTGCTCGCGCTCGCGGAACGCGTCCACGACGTCCGGGTCGAACTGCTTCCCGGACTGCGCGAGGATCTCCTTGTGCGCCGCGCGCCACGTCTGCGCGGCGCGGTACGGGCGATCGCTCGTGATCGCGTCGAGCGCGTCGGCGACGGCGAAGACGCGCGCACCGAGCGGGATCTCCTCCCCGGCGAGCCGATCGGGGTACCCGCGGCCGTCCCAGCGCTCGTGATGCGAGCGGACGATCTCGACGCCCTTGCCCTGGAGGAACGCGACACCGCCGAGCAGCTGCGCGCCGAGCGCCGCGTGCGTCTGCATCAGGCGCCACTCCGCGTCGGTGAGCGGGCTCGGCTTGCGCAGGATCTGGTCGGGAATCCCGATCTTCCCGATGTCGTGCAGCAGGAACCCGTACTCGACCGACGCGTCGATCGTCAGGGACGGATCGAGCGCGGCCGCGAGCTCGAGCGCGTAGCGCTGCACGCGCTGCGAGTGCTGGCGCGTCCCCGTGTCCTTCGTCTCGAGCGCGGCTGCGAGCGCCGACACCGTCTCGCGGTACGCGCTCTCGAGGAGCGCCCGCTGCCCGCGCTCGAGCTCGACGAGCTGACGCAGGTCGCGTGCGTAGAGGAGGAGCTGCTCCGCGTCCGAGCCGGCACGGCGCGGGCGGTCGCCGACCGTTCGCCCCGCGGCGAGCCGCTCGACGACGCTCAGGAGCTCGAGCGGCCGGAACGGCTTCAGGAGGAGTGCATCTGCGCCCGCGTCGGCCGCACTGATCCCGTTCTGCCCCGTCAGGAGCACGATCCGGAGGTCCGCGGTCTCGGGATCGGCCTTCAGCCGGCGGCAGAACGCGACCCCGTCGAGACCCGGAAGCCCAACGTCGAGGACGACGACGTCCGGCCGCCGCACCGCGATCCGGTGCGCCGCCTCCGCGGCGTCGGCCGCCTCGTCCACCTCCACGTCCACGGCCTCGAACGTCGTCCGCACGAGCTCGCGGAATCCGCGATCGTCGTCAACCAGCAGCAGCCGCACCTGTCACCCCCCGTGTCGACGTTCCACGGGGCTTATCGGCGCCGAAGGCCGAGAGGTTGAGTAGGACCTACCCCGTCCGGGGGACGCCGCGGAGCCGCCGCAGCGGGGCCGGTGCCCGTCGCCGTGCCGTGCGCTCGATTCCGTCGGCCGAGAGCAGCCGGCGGAGGCGCCGCGGCGAGAGCTCCGCGCAGAGGACGGCGCTCGCAGCGGGGCCGCGGTCGCCGTAGCGAACACCGGCGGCAACGAAGTCGCGGTTGGCGCGCCAGCCGTCCTCCCCGAGCTCGTAGACCTCCTGCTCCTCGACGAAGAACCCCGCGCGCGCAACGAGCCGGTTCCAGCCGCGTACGTCCTCCTGGCGGAACCAGCCGTAGTCGCCGGGCTCGCCGCACGGCACCGTGAGCAGGAGGCGGCCCGAGCGTGCAAGGACGCGCCGGAGCTCCCGCAGCGCCCGCAGGCGCGACTCGGCACCCGCCGGGGCCTCGACGCCGTACTGGGTGTTGTCGGCCCCCACGTGCTCGAGCGTCGAGACGCACAGCACCAGGTCGAACTCACCGTCGCGGAACGGCAGCTCGCGGACGTCCGCCCGCACGGTCTCCATCCCGGGGACGGTCGCCTCGGCGAGATCGACGCCGACGAGGCGCTCGAACCCGGCGCGGAGCAGCGCGGCGAGGTACGGCGCCTCCGCGAACGCATAGCCCACCTCGAGCGCCGTTCGTCCCGTGAGCCGCGCGAGCACCCACGGCAGCTCGACGACGCGCTCGTCCGTTCCCGGCGGCGCCTGGAGCCACCGGGGTCTCTCGCCGCGCGCGCGTGCCCCCGCCGCGAAGGCGACGCCGTCGTCGAGCAGGCGGACGCGGACGGCCTCGGCGCTCGTCGTCAGCTCGTGCAGGAGCGTCGCGCGGGAGAGCGTCCCCTCGCGCAGCTTCGCGAGCGCGCGCTCGCGCGCCTCCGGCTCCGGCGGCCGGCGCAGCACCAGCCCGAACGCGCGCTCGACGAACTCCTCGTCAGGCCCCTCGTGCGCCGCGAGCTCGGCCGCGAGCCGTGCGTCCACTACGCGTACTCGTAGAAGCCGCGGCCACTCTTGCGGCCGAGGCGGCCCGCCTGGACGTACTGGCGCAGCAGCGGGCACGGCGCGTACTTCGGGTCGCCGAGGCCGGCGTGCAGCACCTCCATGATCGCGACACAGGTGTCGAGGCCGATCAGGTCGGCGAGTGCGAGCGGCCCCATCGGGTGTGCGAAGCCGAGCTTCGCGATCGTGTCGATCGCCTCCGGCTCCGCCACCCCCTCCATCAGCGCATACGCCGCCTCGTTCACGAACGGCATCAGGATCCGGTTCGAGACGAAGCCCGGGAAGTCGTTCGCCTGCGCCGGCACCTTGCCGAGGTCCTCGGCGAGCCGGACGATCGCCGCGGCGGTCTCGTCGGACGTCTGCACCGCTCGGATCACCTCGACGAGCTTCAGCACCGGGACCGGGTTGAAGAAGTGCATGCCGATCACGCGCTCCGGCCTCCCCGTCGCCGCGGCGAGCGAGGTGATCGGGATCGAGGAGGTGTTCGACGCGAGGACCGCCTCGCCGGGCAGCGTCGCGTCCGCGCGTCGGAAGATCTCCTCCTTCACGGCGGCGTCCTCGACCACAGCCTCGATCAGCAAGTCCGCCGGGACGAGGTCCTCGGCCGGCGTGATGCGCGCGAGCACCTCGTCGGGGTCGGCTCCCCCCTTCTCGGCGAGCTTCTCGAGGCTCCGCCGGATCGTCCCGAGGCCGCGCTCGACGGCACCGGGCGCCGCGTCGTGCAGGGAGACGCGCCTCCCGGAGGCCGCGACCACCTGTGCGATGCCGCCGCCCATCTGGCCTGCGCCGACGACGAGGACGTGCTCGAACTCCATCCCGGAGGAGGCTAACGTCACGCGCGTGACGCGCGTGCGACAAGCGACGGCGGCCGACGGGGCTGCGATCGGGCGCGTGCAAGTGGAGACGTGGCGCGCCGCGTACGGCGCGCTGCTGCCGCAGGAGGTGGTGGAAGCCTTCGACGCCGACGCCCGCGGTCGCATGTGGGCGCAGGGCCTGGAGCGGGCGCCACGGCCGGGTAGCGCGACGTTCGTCGCCGAGGACGGCGGCGACGTCTTCGGTTTCGCGAGCGTCGGCCGGTGGCGCGACGACGCCGACGACGCCGGCGAGCTGTACGCGCTCTACGTCCACCCGTCGCGGTGGGGCACCGGAGCGGGCCGCGCGCTCCTCGAGCAGGCCGAGCAGTCGCTGCGCGACTCCGGGTTCGCGGAGGCGCGGCTGTGGGTGCTCGACGGTAACGAGCGGGCGATCCGCTTCTACGGCCGCGCCGGCTGGTCGCACGACGGCGTGCGCAAGGACGAGGACTTCCAGGGCGCGCCGGTGATCGAGCTCCGGTTCGCGAAGACGCTCTAGAGCGGGCGGCCGTTCGTCGTCCCGGCGAGCGCGGCGCGGCGACGCCGCAGCCGCCTCCACGTCAGCCATCCGCCGAGCAGCAGCACGGCGCTGCCGACGACGGCGCCGCCCCAGTTGACGAGCCGCTCGTCCTGCTGTCGGCTCGCGGTGACGAGCTCGCCGACGCCGATCTGGCCGCAGACGCCGCCGAGCCACTCGCCGCCGCGGCGGTTGAGGAGGATCCCCGTCGCCACGCGCCGCTCGAGCGAGAAGCCGCACATGCCGGGATCGGCCGGGCTGAGGACCGTGACGT
>DATMJW010000165.1:0-4789 GCA_035553355.1 Gaiellaceae bacterium
GGATCGTGCTCGGCGGCCGGCTGGCGCGCGGGTGGGGGGAGCTCGGACACATGGTCGTGGTCGCGGACGGGCCGCCGTGCCAGGGCGCGTGCAACGGCCGCGGTCACCTCGAGGCGGTCGCGTCGGGGAACGCCGCCGACCGCGCGGCGGCGGAGCTCTGGGGCGAGGGAGCGAACGCCGAGCAGCTCGTCGCGCAGGCGCGGGACGGCGATCCGCGCGCGCTCGAGGCGCTCGAGCGGCTCGGCAGGCTCCTCGGCGCGGCGGTGGGGACGCTCGTCAACGTCTTCGGGATCCAGCTCTTCGTGATCGGCGGCGGCTTCGGGTCGGCGGCGGCAAACTTCCTCTTCGCGCCGGCGCTCGAGGTCGCACGGCGGGAGGCGCTCGAGCCGGGACGCGGCGTCCGCATCGTCCGCGCCGAGCTCGGCGCGGACGCTGGCCTCGTCGGCGCCGCGTTCGTCGCCTTCACCGCGCTCGAGCAGGCGGAATAGGCGTGCTGGCGGTCTGCGCGACGCCGATCGGGAACCTCGAAGACGTCACGCTCCGCGTGCTCCGCGAGCTCACGGAGGCGGACGTCGTGCTCTGCGAGGACACGCGCCACACGCGCGTCCTCCTCGACCGACACGGGATCGCGGCGCGGCTCGTCTCCTACCACCGGCACAACGAGGCCGCGCGCGTCGCGGAGCTCCTGCCGAGGCTCCGGGCGGGGGAGCGGATGGCGCTCGTCAGCGACGCCGGAATGCCCGGGGTGAACGACCCCGGCGCGCGGCTCGTGGCGGCGGCCCTCGAAGCGGGAGTGCAGGTGACGGTGCTGCCCGGCCCGTCGGCGGTCGAGACCGCACTTGTCGCGAGTGGCCTCGTCGGCGAGCGCTACACGTTCCTCGGGTACCTGCCGCGCGGCGAGAAGGCGCTCGCGGCGCTGTGGTCGGAGCTCGCTGCGGCGCCGGACCCGGTCGTCGCGTTCGAGTCGCCGCAACGGCTTCCGGCGACGTTGCGCTCGCTCGCGGCGGCGCTGCCGGAGCGGGCGGTGGCGGTGTGCCGCGAGCTGACGAAGCGGTTCGAGGAGGTGGCGCGCGGGCCGGCGCGAGACATCGCGGCGCGCTTCTTCGAGCCGCCGAAGGGCGAGATCACGCTCGTCGTGGGCGGCTCGACGGCGGGGGCGGCCGGTGAGGACGACGCCGCCGAGGCAGACGCGCTGCAGGCCATGAGCGAGCTCGTCGGCGCCGGTGTCCCACGAAGACAGGCGGCTGACGTCGTCGCGAGGCTGACGCGCGTCTCTCGTAACACTCTTTATTCGAAATCGTTGCAAAGCGGCTGACGCCGCCCGCTAGCGTTTTCTGCGCTGGCGCCACGGGCGCCGCGTCATACGTCCCTCATCACCGAGGCAGGTGCAATGCGACACGTGCTCACTGCCGCGGTCGTCCTCGCGACGCTTCTCGCCGCGTCGGCCGCGCATGCCTGGTCATGGCCACTCGACGGACCGCTGCTCCGACCGTTCTCGCTCGGCGACGACCCCTACGCCGGCGGCCAGCACCGCGGGATCGACGTGGGGGCGTCGGAGGGGGCAGACGTACGGGCTCCCGCATCCGGCGTCGTCTCGTTCGCCGGACCGCTTCCCGGGTACGGCCGTGCCGTCACGATCCGGACGGGCGACGGATTCGCCGTCTCGCTCCTGCACCTCGGGACAGTCGCCGTCTCCCGCGGTGAGGTCGTCGCCGAGGGCGCGACAGTCGGGACGGTGGGGCGGAGCGCGGATCCCGTGACGGCCGAACCCCACGTCCACCTCGGCATCCGCCGCACGCACGACGAGGCGTACGTCGACCCACTCACGCTCCTCCCGCCGCGGACCGCCGTGCCGGCGCCCGTCCCCGCGGAGCCGATGCCGGCGCCCGTGGCCGAGACCGCGCCGACGCCCCTGCCCGCCGCCCCGGCTACGGCACCCGTTGCTGCGGCCGTCCCACCGGCACCCGCCCTGCCGACCGACTCGCCCGTGTCCGACGACACCGGCGGGCCGCCGCAGCAGACCGAGGAGTCGGCTCCGACCGCGGCCGCTGAGGAGCAGTTCGGCGAGGCGGCCGCTGGCGACACCGCTGCGGCGGCGCTCGGCGCGGCCGCCGTGGCCGCCGCCCCCGTCACGCGCGTCGCGACGCCACGCGCCGGAGCGACACGGCCGCACCGCGTGCCGCCGACGTCGCCCGCGGCAGCGACGACGGCACGTGTCTCCGAAGCCGCGCCTGCGGCCGCGGCAGCGACGGTCCGCAAGCGTCCGGGCTTCCGTCGGCCTCGCGCCGCTGCTCCCGCCGCCGAGATGACACCGATCCGCCGGTCGGGCGGAGAGGAACGCGCCCGCGTCTCGGCCGCCGCTCGGCGTTCCGTGCGGAGCGAGCCGACGCCCCTTCGAAGCCAAGTGAGGGCGCCGCACCCGGAGCAGCCGACGACGCGCCGCGCCGAGACGCCACGGCGCGCGCCACGGCCGACGCCGCCCCTCCTGACGGCGCTCGTCGCGCTCCTGCTCGCCGCCGCGGCCGTCCAGGGGGCTCGGAGGGCTGCACCTATCATCACGAGCGATGGCCTTCTACCTGACGACACCGATCTACTACGTCAACTCGACGCCGCACATCGGCCACGCGTACACGACGATCGCGGCCGACATCCTCGTTCGCCATCGGCGCCAGCGCGGGGAGGAGACCTTCTTCCTCACGGGCTCGGACGAGAATGCGTCGAAGAACGTGCGCTCCGCCGAAGCGGCCGGTGTCGACCCCAAGACGTACGTCGACCGGCTCGTCGAGGAGCACTGGCGCCCGCTCGCCGGCCGCATCGGCGCGTCACCCGACTTCTTCATCAGGACGACCGATGAGGGCCACCACCGCTTCGTCCAGGGCTTCGTCCAGACGATCTACGACAACGGCCACATCTACCAGGACGTCTACGAGGGCCTGTACTGCGTCGGCTGCGAGGCGTTCAAGAACCCCGACGAACTCGTGGACGGGAAGTGCCCCGAGCACGGGATCGAGCCGGACCGCATCGAGGAGACGAACTGGTTCTTCCGGCTCTCCGCGTTCCAGGAGCCGCTGCTACGGCTCTACGACGAGCGTCCGGACTTCGTGCAGCCGCGCTTCCGCTACAACGAGGCGCGCAGCTTCATCGCCGGCGGCCTGCAGGACTTCAGCCTCAGCCGCGCCGGTCAGCCGTGGGGCGTGCCGATCCCGTGGGACCCCGAGCAGGTGGTGTACGTCTGGGTCGACGCGCTGATCAACTACCTGAGCGCGCTCACGTACGCCTCCGACGGCGACCTCCGGGGCACGTTCTGGCCTGCGGCTCACCACCTGATCGGGAAGGACATCCTCCGCTTCCACTGCGTCTTCTGGCCGGCGCTGCTGCTCGCCGCCGGGTACGACGTGCCGCAGAGCATCTTCGTGCACGGCTACCTCGTGCTCGACGACCGGAAGATCTCGAAGTCGCTCGGGAACGTGATCGACCCGCTCGACCTCATCGACGAGTACGGCGTCGACCCCGTCCGCTTCTGGTGCGCGCGCTCGGTCTCGTTCGGGCAGGACGGCAACGTCTCGCTCGACGGCTTCCGCGAACGCTACGAGCGGGAGCTCGGGAACGACCTCGGGAACCTGCTCTCGCGCACGACCGCGATGATCGCGCGCTACCGCGGCGGGGCCGTAGTACAGCCGGACGCGGTCGACCCCGACCTCGCCGCCGCCGCCGAGACGCTTCGAGCCGCGGTTCCGGAAGCACTCGATCGCTACGACATCACGACCGGCCTCGAGCGCGTCTGGGACTACGTCCGTGGGCTCAACCGCCACGTCGAGCAGTCGAAGCCGTGGGAGCTCGCAAAGGACGAGGCGCGGGCGCCGGAGCTCGACCGCGTCCTCTATGAACTCGCCGACGGGCTCCGCGTCGCGGCCGTCGCGCTGGCGGCCTACGTCCCGGACACGGCTGCACGAATCCTGGCCGCGGTCCACCAGCCGGACGACGTCGCGTGGGAGAACGTCGCTGCCGGACGCACGGTCGCAACGAGCGGCATCGCCGCTGCGCCGCCGCTCTTCCCGCGGATCGACGCGCCCGCGACGGCGTGATCGACACGCACGCGCACCTCGACGCGGTCGAGGACGCCGACGACGCCGTCGCCCGCGCAGCCGCCGCGGGCGTCACTCGGATCGTCACCATCGGCACCGGCATCGAGTCGTGTCGCGCTGCGCTCGCACTCGCGGAGCGGCACGAAGGCGTCTTCGCCGTCGTCGGGATCGACCCGCACCGCGCGGCGACGGCGGACGCCGATCGCGTCCCGGAGCTGCGCGACCTCGCGCGGCACCCGCGGGCGGTCGCCGTCGGCGAGACCGGCCTCGACTACCACTACGGCGCCGAGACCCGCGACCTTCAACTGCGCCTGTTCGAAGCGCAGCTCGCGCTCGCGGCGGAGACGGGGCTCCCGGTCGTCGTCCACACGCGCAGCGCGAACGACCACACGGCGGCGCTCCTCCGCGCGCACGACGGCACCGTCGTCATGCACTGCTTCTCGGAGCCCGGCCTGCTCGACGACGCGGTCGAGCACGGCTGGTACCTGTCCTTCGCGGGCAACGCGACGTACCCGAAGGCCGAGGCCCTCCGGGCCGCAGCCGCGGCAGCACCTGCTGACCGCATCCTCGTCGAGACCGACAGCCCGTACCTCGCTCCGCAGCCGCTGCGGGGGCGACCGAACGAGCCGGCGCACGTCGTGCACACGGTCGCCGCCCTCGCCGCAGCGAGGAGCGAGGACGCGGACGAGCTCGCCGCGCGGATC
>DATMJW010000166.1:0-24001 GCA_035553355.1 Gaiellaceae bacterium
GTTCGTGAAGGCGTTCGGCCCGACGGTGAACCTCGGCAACATCCCGCCGGACGAGGTGATCCCGCTCGAGACGCTGCGGCTCGGCCTCCGCGGCGACACGCTGAAGCAGATCCTCGGCGCCTAGCCGGTCGTCCGTCCGCGGCTCCCGCGGAAGCGTCAGCGACGCAGCACTCGACGTAGATCCCAGCTTCGGCATCACGAACATCCACGCTGTTTGCTCGCCAGCAGGCGGTGCTGCGCGCGCCGTTGGTGTGGATCGGCTGCATCAGCTTTGCGACGTAGAGGCCCTCGCCTGCTGGACCGGCGGAGAATGGCTCGCGGATGCCGAGTTCCGAGTCGTGCTCGACATAGTCGTCAGGGCTGTAGCTTGCGCCCGCAGCGCTCCTCCCTCCGTTGTGCTGGAGCTGCGGGGTGTAGTGCCAGAGGGTGACGTTCTTCGGGTAGAGCGCCTGCTCGACTGTCAGACGGGGAACGAGCGCATGCACGGTCGACTGGGAGCGCACCTGAGCTGGAACGACACGATCGGAGAAGATCGCTACCTGCGGCTCAGACTGCGGCGAGGCGACCGGCGCAGGTGGGGGAGGAACAGGGCAGTTGGGAGGGCAGCCGCCGCCGGTCCGCCGCCGGGGCTTGTTCGGCTCAGCGGTCGGCACGAAGACCTCGAAGTAGTTCTTCCGCTGGATGTTGCCGAGCGCGTTCAGCTTCGACTCGTCGCCCAGCATCAGCTGCTCACTTCGGTCGACGGCGGTGATATGGATCGCATACCAGCGCCCCTTCTGGCCGTTGAAGGTGAAGTGGAAGCGGCCGTTGCCGCCGCTTCCGCCACCGAAGGCGGTTCCCCACTCCAGGTAGAGCGCCTCTTCGTCGCTGATCTCCCAGAAGCAGGCAAAGCCATCTCGCTCCCACGCCTCCTCCATGCCCGGGCCGTTCTTACCGCTCGCCTGTTTGTAGGCGTTCATTCCTATCGGCCCATAGGCGTCCTCAATACCGGCCCTCTTGTTCTCGTCGCTCACCTGCTGCAGGTTCTTGCGGCAGGTGCTGTAGTGCGGGATCGGGCCTTTGAGCTTCGGCGTCGTCATCGACCCGATCGGACCGCGTGAGACCCAGCCGGGGCTACCGGAGTCGTCGAGAGGAAGGCCGCCTCGGTTGCAGTTCGGCGTCTTTCCAAGCCACCAGTTCTGGAGCGTCGTTTGGTCGTCATTGATCTCCGGGTCGGTGTTGTGCTCACCGGGTCGATCGAGGCAGAGGCCAATCCGCCGCTCGAAGATCGGCTCCTCTTGTCCAGCAGCGGCTAGAGCAGGATTGGTCGAGTTACGCGGGTACATGTAGCGCGGTCCGCGCCAGATGGTGACGTTCCAGGCGATCAGGTTTCCGGCGGTGGCGTCGGGACGGTTGCTCGGGCTGTGGTAGAGGTTGTGCATCTCCTGCCAGCCCTTGAACTGGGCTGCCGATCCGTCGAAGTAACAGGCCGGTGCACGGCGATCGATGATGCTCGGGGTCGGCGACTTCAACGTGCCGCCGGAGTCGCAGAAGCGCGGCGGCTCCCAGTTCCAGAGCACGCACGCGGTGGCGGCGGAGCTGTCGTTGCATGCTCCTCTGCCGAGCTTCTGCGAGGCTTCGCCCCACGCCTCCCGGCGTGTGCGGTTGATCATCGCGAGACCGGCGAGGTTTGGCTTCCCAGTGACCGGCTCGAAGTGGTCGTCACCCCAGTTGGCGTCGGCATACTTGTCCTTGAGAAAGGAGTCGTAGGCGTTCCAGTTGATCGTGCGCGATCCAGGGTCGATCTCGTAGAACCAGAAGCCACGGCCAGAAGGGGCAGAGGAGGATCCCGAGCGGCTCTCGACTCCGGTTGTTCCAGCGATCAGCTCGCCCCAGGTTCCCGTTCCGGCACTGGCCGTTGTCGCCGTGAGGAGCAGGACGACGCTGGCTGCAAATGCCAGTGCAGCAGTGAGTGAACGGACGCTCCGCATAGAGCGAGAATATGCCCAGGCACGCTGCGCACCGGGATTTCCGTGCGGCGAGCCGCTGTTAGAGGCATGGCCGGAGGTCTCTTTTCCCCCGAAACGGGGGCTTTTTGCCGCTTCAAAGGCTCAAGCAGGCCGTTTTGGGACCTGGTCCCTCCTATGGTAGGGTCACAAAGCGCCGACGGGGCGCTTCGACCCGAAGGAGATCAAGCTTCAGATGCTCAACCTACGGAAGGCACTTCTGGTAGCGACAGCGGCCTACGCACTGCTGGCCGTCACGCCTGCTCCGGCGGAGGCTGCGGGCTGCGAGCCGACGGGTAAGCGGGTGGTGCGGGTCGAGAAGGGAATCGCGCTTCGTTTCATCGCGCAGATCAACCGGGCGCGTGTCGCTAAGGGGCGCCAGCCGCTTCGCACGGAGAGCCGGATGATGGAGAGCACCCTCTGGAAGGCGGCGCAGTCGGCGAACCTGCGCGGCCGACTGAGTCTGTCGGCGCGCTGCAACGATGCCCCCTGGGGGCTGACTTACACGAGCGACACCGGTGACACGAAGGGAACCGACAACTACCACTGGGGCATCTCCAGCGATCTGATGGAGCCGCAGTGGAGGTCGATCGGAATCGGGGTCGTGATCGGTAGCGAGTCCCCCGTGACCTACACCGGCTCCGGCTACACCCTCTACTACGCCGTTGAGCTGTCGGAGGTGGAGGGCGACGGCGAGATCATCCTCACCGACCCCCAGACGAAGACCGGTCGCAGCCCCGGCGGCACGGTCAAGGCTCCGGCTCCGGCTGCGCCGACGGCGGCGAAGCGCGCCGTGCTCACCGTTCGCGTCACCAACGACGGGGTTGTGCCGATCACGAAGCCGAGTCTTGCGAAGGTGGTGCTGCGCTCGGCAACGGTGAAGAGCGGTCGGGTCACCGTCGCGATCAAGCTCGGCCGCAAGATCCTCGGCCGCAAGGTCGTGACGCTTCGCAACGGCCGGGCGACCGTGCCCGTGACGCAGATCACTCGCGCCCGCTTCCGCGCGGACGACTACATCGTGACGGCGAAGCTCCCCGGGAAGCCGCTCATCAGCAAGCTCTTCATGGCGCGCTAGCGGCAGCGCCGGAAGCTTCCTGAGACGCTCTTTCAACCGGCGAGCCAGAGCGGGAACTAACGCGGAAATCGCGCGTGCTCAGGCCCCTCCTAGCTGCACACGATAACTGATCTTATGTTGAGTAAAAGCTCAGAACCCCCTATTTCAAGCCGATTACCCGCCAACGCGAGCGCGAGCAGGAGAAAAAGACGGAGCGACGTTCTTCCCGGTTTCGGGGGAACAGAGACGGCGTGAAGACCGGCAGAGCTTCGTTCGCGCCAGCACAGTCGGTGCATGAAAACGACCGACAACCACATCCAGTCCAGCTACAGTCGTGCGGCGCTCGCCTTCCTCGGCGGCACCGTCGCCGGGTTCGCGCTTGCCCAGCCCCGGCTGGTCGAGCTGACAGCCGACCACTCCTTCCTGCTTCTCTACGCCGCGCTGACGCTCGCCCTGCTGACGCCGTTTGCCGCACGTCTCCTACCGCTCGGGCGGTCGCCGCTGCCGCTGCCGCTCGCTGTCGGAGCAGCCGCTGGCTTGGCAACCGCGAGCCAGCACAGCCAAACCTGGACGCACCTGCTGCTCGGCGCCACGCTTGCCGTGCTCGCCGCGATGCTCGCCGAGCAGCTCAACCACGCCGAGCGTCGTCTGCTCGGGCTTGCGGCCGCTGGCTGCATGGCTGCCGCGATGCTCCTGATCCCCGAGACGCCGCTGATCGCAGTCTGGGCTGTCGTCGCCTCCGCAGTGGTTGTCGCGGCTGCTCTCACGTCAAACGCGCGCTGCGGGCGGCACGCAAGCTGAGAGCGTCTCGCTACCCAGCGCCGACCACCGAAGCCGCCTTCACTTGCTGCGGCGCAAGAAGGCGTAAACGATTCCGCCGATCAGTGAGGTGGAGCTGAGAAAGGCAACACCGGCGAAGAGATCGCCGCCGATCTCATACGCAGCACCCCAGAGCGGCACCAGCCAGAAGGTGGTGAACATCGCGCCGATGAACAAGGCGCCGATGAGCACGTTGAACTGCTCCTTCACCGTCAGTCGGCCACCATTGCGATGCCAAGGCAGACCAACGCCAGCAGCCCGAAAACGCCGATCCCGACCATGAACTGCGCTGAGATGATCCCGGCGGCCAACCCGCCGACCATCGCGGTGATCGCCCCGTAGAACTCCCAGGAGGTCTTCTCGCTCCCGTCAGCCACAAGCCGACTCTACGGGACCACCCCCCGAATGCAAAACCCCCAGGGTTAGCGCAGCCGCACACGGCAGCCGTGCGCCGCGCGTGGCGCGGCTGGCCCCGCAGGACCTGTCGAACTTTGTGGCAGAGAAACACTTGCGGCGAGAGATGCGCTTGCCGCTGCGGCTCCGGCCGCCGCAGAACGAGCTTGTGTTGCAGAAACACAAGCCACGTTCGTAGGGTCGGAGGGACGTGGCTCGGGAGACCCTGGCGGGGGTGGCGTGGGACGAGGTGCGCGCGGCGCGTTGCGTCCGGTCGCACCTGGGCGAGCGCGCGCCGGCGGAGCGGCTCGTCGACGTCGTGCGCGACGTGTGCGGAATCCACGCGCAGGTGACGGCGGCGGCGGAGCTCTCGCTCTGCGCGCGCGTCGAGGGCATCAGGGCGGGCGACGTGCGCTCGGCGCTCTGGGAGCGGCGCGAGCTCGCGAAGGCGTGGACGCTCCGCGGCACGCTCCATCTCCACCCGGCCGACGAGCTCGGGCTGTGGACGGCGGCGCGGCGCGCCGTCGTCGGGGCGCGTGACTACGAGGTGGACGGGCTCGAGGGAGTCGAGGACGTCGTCGCCGCCATCGACGTGGCACTGCGTGGGCGAAGGTTGCTGCGCGAGGAGCTCGCCGACGAGGTCGCCGCGCGGGGCCTCGGCGCACCGCGGGAGAAGCTCGCCTCCGGCTGGGGGTACTACCTCGGCGACGCGGCGATGGCCGGCGTTCTCGTGTTCGGCCCGCCGCAGGGGCAGAAGGTGACGTTCGTCCATCCGCGCGACTGGCTCGGCGAGGTGCGAGCGTGGGAGCCACGGGCGGCGCTGCGCGAGATCGCGCGCCGCTACGCGGCGACGTACGCGCCCGCGACGCCGCGTGCATTCGCGGAGTGGGCGGGCGCGCGATCGTTCCGGGCGCGCGAGGCGGAGGCGCTGTGGGAGGAGGTCGAGCTGCGGGAGCCGGAGCCGGTCTCGGCCGCACCGACCGTGCGGCTCCTGCCGGAGTACGACGCGTACGTGATGGCGTTCCGCGAGCGCGAGCACCTCGTCCCGCCGGAGGTGCGGGAGCTCGTCGCCGTGCACGGGCGGGGCCGGTACGAAGGGCCGGCGGCGGTGCCGTTCGTGCTCGTCGACGGCCTCTGCGTGGGGATCTGGAGCCGGCGGCGGCGCGGCCGCCGGATCGAGCTCGAGGTGCGGCTCGCCCTGCCGCTGCCGCGGCACCGGCAGGAGGAGCTCGAGGCGGAGCGGCAGCGCGTGGCGCAGTTCCTCGGCCTCGAGCTCGTCCGATGAGTTCCGACCGGCGCGAGCGTCAGAAGGGCGATCACCGACCGAGGAGGAGACCGTGAAGCCGATCGTCCCGAATCTGTGGTTCGACAACGAGGCCGAGGAAGCCGCCGAGTTCTACGTCTCGATCTTCCCGAACTCGCGGATCGTCTCGAAGGCGCTCTACCCGGAGGGGAGCCCGGGGGAGGCCGGCACCGTGATGACCGTGGAGTGGGAGCTCGACGGGAACCGCTTCGTCGGCATCAACGGCGGCCCGCAGTTCACCTTCAGCGAGGCCGTCTCGTTCATGATCGAGTGCGACTCGCAGGAGGAGATCGACTTCTACTGGGAGCGGCTCACCGACGGCGGCCGCGAGAGCATGTGCGGCTGGCTCGTCGATCGCTTCGGGCTCTCGTGGCAGGTCGTGCCGAAGGGGATGGACGAGCTCTTCGCGAACCCCGATCCCGAGCCGGCGCGGCGCGCGATGCAGGCGATGCTCGGGATGCGCAAGCTCGATGTGGAGGCGCTGCGGCGCGCCGCCGAGGGGACGGCGACGGCGGGCTAGCCGCTCGCCGCGAGGATCATGCCCGCGCCGACCGTGTCGTTCGTCGCCTCGTCGATGAGGATGAACGATCCCGTCGCGCGGTTCTCCTCGAAGCGATCGACGACGAGCGGCTCTGCGAGCCGCAGGCGGACGCGCGCGATGTCGTTCAGCTCGAGCCGCTGCGGTGCCGGCACGTCCTCGAGCGTGTGGATGTCGACGACCGACTGGAGCTCGTCGACGATCGCCCGCACCGACCGCGTCGTCGCCTTGACGACGACGCGGGCACGCTGCTCGAGCGGCCGCTCGGCCATCCAGCAGACGGTGGCCTCGAGCTCGCGCGCGACCGTCGGCGGCGCCTCGGGGCCTGCGAGCATGTCGCCGCGACCGACGTCGAGATCGTCCTCGAGCCGCACAGTGACGGACATGCCGGGGATCGCCTCGTCGAGCGGCCCGTCTGCCGTCTCGACGGACGCGACGCGCGTCGAGCGCCCCGACGGGAGCACGACGACCTCGTCGCCGGCGCGCCAGACGCCGCCAGCGACCTGGCCGGCGTACCCGCGGTAGTCGTGGTGCTCGTCCGAGATCGGCCGGATCACCCACTGCACCGGGAAGCGCCGATGCTCGAGGTCGCGGTCGCCCGCGATCTCCACCGTCTCCAGGTGCTCGAGCAGCGTCGGCCCGTCGTACCACGGCATCGCGTCGGTCGCGTCGACGACGTTGTCGCCGCGGAGCGCCGAGATCGGGATCACACGGACGTCGCGCAGCCCCAGCCGCTCGCCGGTCTCGCGCAGCTCCTGCTCGATGTCGCGGAACCGCTCCTCCGAGAAGTCGACGAGGTCCATCTTGTTGACCGCGACGATCACGTGCGGCGTGCGCAGGATCGACGCGATGTACGAGTGGCGGCGCGTCTGCTCGACGACGCCCTTGCGCGCGTCGAGCAGGATGATCGCGAGGTCCGCGGTCGAGGCACCGGTCACCATGTTGCGCGTGTACTGCACGTGTCCCGGCGCGTCCGCCAGCTGGAACCGGCGGCGAGGCGTGACGAAGGAGCGGTACGCGACGTCGATCGTGATCCCCTGCTCGCGTTCCGCACGGAGGCCGTCGGTGAGCAGCGCCAGGTTCACGTAGCCGTCGCCGCGGCGCTGCGAGGTCTCCTCGATGTGCTCGAGCTGGTCGGCGAGGATCTGCTTCGTGTCGTAGAGGAGCCGCCCGATCAGCGTCGACTTCCCGTCGTCGACGGAGCCGGCGGTGACGAGGCGGAGCAGCTCCGTCGAGGCGAGCGTCTCGGTCATCGGCCCGCTCACTAGAAGTACCCCACGCGCTTCCGGTCCTCCATCGCGGCCTCGGAGACCCGGTCGTCGGCGCGCGTCTCGCCGCGCTCGGTGACGCGCGTGGCGGCGATCTCGGCCACGACGTCCTCGAGCGACCGCGCGCGGGACGCCACGGCGCCGGTGCACGTCATGTCGCCGACCGTGCGGAACCGCACCCACTCCCGGAACGGCTCCTCGTCCTCGAGCCGCTGCACGTAGTCGCTGACCGCGTAGATCATCCCGTCGCGGCGGAAGACCTCGCGCTCGTGCGCGAAGTAGATCGACGGCAGCTCGAGGTCCTCGCGCGCGATGTACTGCCACACGTCGAGCTCCGTCCAGTTCGAGATCGGGAACACGCGCACGTGCTCGCCCCGCCGGACGCGCGCGTTGTAGAGGTTCCACAGCTCCGGGCGTTGCGCGCGCGGGTTCCACTGCCCGAAGTCGTCGCGGAAGCTGAAGATCCGCTCCTTGGCCCGCGCCCGCTCCTCGTCGCGGCGGGCGCCGCCGATCGCGGCGTCGAAGCGGTGCTCCTCGATCGCGTCGAGCAGCGTCGTCGTCTGGAGCTGGTTGCGCGAGGCGCGCGGCCCCGTCTCCTCGACGACGCGGCCGCGGTCGATCGACTCCTGCACCGAGGCGACGATCAGCTTCTCGCCGAGCTCGGCGACGCGACGGTCGCGGAACTCGATCACCTCCGGGAAGTTGTGACCCGTGTCGACGTGCATCACCGGGAACGGGAACTTGCCGGGGCGAAACGCCTTCTCGGCGAGCCGCAGGAGCACGATCGAGTCCTTGCCGCCCGAGAAGAGCAGCACCGGGCGCTCGAGCTCGGCGGCGACCTCGCGCATGATGTGGATCGCCTCGGCCTCGAGCTCGTCGAGGTGCGTGAGGTGGCGCGTGACGGTCACGTGTGGAGCCCGCACTCCGTGCGGTCGCTGCCGGCCCAGCGGCCCTCGCGGCCGGAGCCCGGAAGCGTCGAGTGCGTGTCGCCGATCGAGGCGTAACCGCGGTCGTGCAGCGGGTTGTAGGGGAGCCCGTGCTCGCGGATGTACGCCCAGACGCGATCCTCGCTCCAGTCGGCGAGCGGGTTCGCCTTCCAGAGCTCGTGCCGCTCGTCCCAGCCGAGCTTCGGCGCGCTCGCGCGCGTCGGCGACTGGTCGCGGCGGATCCCGGTGATCCAGCAGTCGAGGTCGGCGAGCGCGCGCACGAGCGGCTCCACCTTCGCGACCGCGAGGTACAGATCGGGCTTGGTCTCCCACAGGCTCTCGCCGTGCGTCGCGGCGAGCTCCTCGCGGCTCGGCCCCTCGAACACCTCGATCCTCGTGTCGTACCGGCGCTCCACCTCGCGCCAGAGCTCGTACGTCTCCGGGAACAGGTAGTGCGTGTCGATCGCGAACACGCGTGCCCTCGGTGCGACCGCGAACAGCAGCTCGAGCAGCACGCTCTCCTCCTTCTGGAAGGAGCAGGCGAGTGCGACGCGGTCGCCGAACCGCTCGACGACCTCTGCCACGATCGCCTCCGCAGGGAGGGTCTCGGCGCGGTCCGCGAGGCTCGCGACCTCGTCGTGTGCAGCGGCTGGGAGCACGCGGCGATTCTACCAACGATGCCTGGTCGCGATAACACGAACTAATGGCCCGTATTAGCCGATCCCGCTACAGTCCCGGGCGTGGATCCGATGCTCGCACTCGCGGGGCTGCTGATCGGCCTCCTCGTCGGGATGACCGGGATGGGCGGCGGCTCGCTGATGACGCCGATGCTCGTCTTCCTCTTCGGCTTCAAGCCGACGGTCGCGATCGGGACGGACATCCTGCACGGAGCGATCTTCAAGTCCTTCGGCGCCGTGCGGCACCGGCAGCTCGGGACGGTGCACCTCCGCCTCACGGGGTGGATGCTGCTCGGCTCGGCGCCGGCGTCGCTCGGCGGCGTCGCGCTCTCGACCTGGCTCGAGCACCGGTACGGCGACGGGTTCGAAGACACCGCCGCCGTGATCCTCGGCGCGGCGCTGATCGCCGGCGGGATCGGCTTCGCCGTCAAGACCTTCCTGCAGGGCCGCGCGAAGAGCGACGCACCGTTCCGGCTCGAGCGCTCCGACCGCGCGATCGCCGTCGTGCTCGGGATCGTCGGAGGGTTCATCGTCGGGCTCACGTCCGTCGGCAGCGGCACGTTCTTCGGCCTCGTGATGCTGCTCGCGTTCCCGCTCACCGCCGCGAAGGTGGTCGGGACGGACATCTTTCACGCCGCAGCGCTCCTGTGGGTCGCGGGCGCGGGGCACCTCGTCGCCGGCAACGTCGACCTCGTCGCGACCGCGTGGCTCCTCGTCGGCTCGATCCCGGGCGTCCTCCTCGGCAGCCAGGTGTCGGTGAAGCTGCCCGAACGCACGCTGCGCCTCGGGCTCTCGATGACGCTGACGCTCGCGGGTCTCAAGCTCGTCGAGGCTCCCGGGGCCGACTACATCATCGTCACCGTTCTCGCGGTTGCGGCGCTCCTGCTTCTGGCTGCAGGCGTGCGCGAGCTCCTCGGCCGCCGGACGCCCGCTCCCGCGGGCAGCGCCCCCGAAGCCGACTAGCTGCCCGACAGCGCGCCGAGGACGGCGTCGTGCAGGAGCCCGTTCGTCGCCGCGGCACTCCCGCCCGCTGCTGTGTCGCGCCCGTCCAGGTCCGTGAAGCGGCCACCCGCCTCCTCCACGACGAGCTTCGGCGCCGCGAGGTCCCAGACGGCAGCCACGTTCTCGACGCACGCGTCGACGGCACCCTCGGCGAGGAGCATGTACTGCCAGAAGTCCCCGTACCCACGCGCCGCCCACGCGCGCGCCGCAAGCCGGTGGAACCCGGCGCCCCAGCCGGCGAGCGACGTGAAGGTGACGACCGCCTCGTCGAGCTCGGACACGCGGGAGACCGAAAGACGCCGCTCGCCGTCGGCGTCGCGCGTCCACGCTCCGGCGTCGCGCGCCGCCCACCAGCGGCGCCCGAGCGCAGGCGCCGAGACGACCGCCACGCGGTCCTCGAGCGCGATCAGCGTCGCCCACACCGGGATCCCGCGCACGTAGTTCTTGGTGGCGTCGATGGGATCGACGATCCAGGCGGCACCGGTGCCGTCGCCCGCGCCCTCCTCCTCGCCGACGACGCGCTCGCCGGGCCGCTCGGCCGCGACCCGCGCGCGGACGCGCGCCTCCACCGCGCGGTCGGCCTCCGAGACCGGTGTCAGGTCCGGCTTGGTCTCGACGCGCAGGTCGAGCGCGCGGAACCGCGAGAGCGCGATCTCGTCGGCGTCGTCCGCGAGCGAGTGCGCGAAGGCGAGGTCGTCCACGCGCCGAGCGTAGTCGGGGTCCGCGTCGGCGTCAGGCGGTGAAGCGGAACGAGCGGGCCACCGACGCGAGCCTCGGGGCGTCGCCGCTCCGCCCGACGAGCGTCACGGTGTAGGTCGCGCCGCGGTGGCGCAGCAGGACGAGCGTCGCGGCTCGCGTCGCTCCGTCGGCGCGCACGTTCAGCGTGCACCGCACGGCGGCACCGGCGGGGAGGGAGACGTTCGCGCAGCGGACGGCGCCGACGCGCCCGGGAGTCCGCTGCGCCGAGGCCGCGGCCGCACGTGCCCACGCACGGTGGGAGTAGGAACCGGGAGCGGGCTTGGTCTGGACGAACACCGCGGACCCGCCGCGCGCGTCGCGTGCCACCAGCCGGAGCACGGAGCCCGCCGCGCCGAGCGGGCGCAGCGAGCCGGCGGCGGCGAGCGTCCGCTGTGACCGGAACGTGCGCGGCAGCGAGAGCGAGAAGCCGGCAGCCGGGACGCGCACGACCTTCGTCGCTGCCTCCGGACGCTCCGACGAGCCGCCCGAGACGACCTCGAAGGTCGGGCGCGCGACGACGAGCCGCTGCGGCTCCGACCACGACATCGCCTGCGCGTTCGTCGGCATCGCCCAGTCGTACCCGCGCACGCGGTAGTACCAGGTGCCCGGCTGCAGCGGGAGGACGGCCGAGGTGTTGAGCGTCATCAGGCCGAGCGCGTTCGTCGCGGGATCCGTCTCGGGCCGGAACGGGCTCCGGGTCTTGCTCCACTGGACCGCGTAGGCGTCCGCGCCGAGCGCGGCCGTCCAGCCGACGAGCGGCGCGCCGTAGAACGACGGCTTCGCAGTCGCGGAGACGAGGCGCCCGCTCGGTGAGAGGCCGGTCGCGAAGAGCTCGCCGCCCGCGGTCAGCGTCGGCTCGCTCTCCTTGCCGAAGCGGAGGACGCGTCCGCCCGCGCACGCATCCTGCGCGAGCTCGAGATCGCGGTACTGGAGGCCGCCGCTCGTGCGCAGGACGGTCTCGCCGGTCCCGTGCGAGAAGCGAAGCGGTGCCGCCACCGTGACGGTGCCGGGGCCGGTCGCCGTGATCGTCGCGGTCTCGGCGTTCGTGCCGCTGCCGATGTTGACGATGTCGCCGACGGCGAACACGGACGCGTTCGCGACGGGGAGCTGCGTCGCTCCTGCGCTCGCGCCGCCCGCGGCGACGGCGCTCGACGCCGAGCCCGGGACGGCCGCTTCGACCGGCACGACCGTCCAGTAGTACCCGCCGCCGCGTCCCCACTCGCTGTCCCAGAGGTGGACGGGCGCGTGCTCGCCGCTCACCCTGAGCAGGTCGACGGTGCCGGCAGGCGCCGCCGGCGCGGTCGGAGCGGGAGCGCCCGGTGCGGGCGCCGCAGGCGCCGCCGGCGCCGGCGCTCCCGACGGAAGGCCTTTCGTGGGCTTCGCCTTCTCCATCACCTCGTTCGGGGTCACGGCGTCGAAGTCGGCGAGCTGCGTCGCGCCCTCGTCGCCGTCCGGGAGGAAGGCGCTGCGCGCCGCTGCGAGCGCGGCGCCCGTCCGCGGCAGCGCGAGCGTCCCGCCGAGGCGCGGTGCGTAGGCGGGGCTCCCGATGATCGCGCTCGTGTAGACGCGGTTGACGCAGCGCCTGTCGGTGAAGACGTGGACGCGGTAGAGCTCGGCATCGCGGTTCGCGAAGCTCCTGTTGCCTCCGAAGACGAAGGCGGGCATCAGCCGGTGCGGCGCGGAGGTGTCGCCGGTCGCGACGACGTCCGACACGGTCGCCGTCGGCCGCAGCGGCCCCGTCGCGAACGGCGGGTTGACCGAGGTGTACACCGGGCTCCACGGACCCCACCGCGCGGCCGGGAGGCCGTTCGCGCGCGCGTTGAAGTCGTTCCGGGAGGCGCGCACGCGCCAGCGCACCTGTCCGAGCCACGACGCCGCCTGATGGAACGTGTAGAACTCGCGCAGGTCCGCGACGTTCGTCTTCGTCAGCACCATCTTCGGGATGTCGACGAACCAGATCTGGTACGCGGCTGCGCCCTCGCTGGGCGTCCAGCGCAGGAGCCCCGGGTAGCTCGGGAGCGGGCGCGGCGCAGGCGGCGGATCCATGTCGAACCCGAAGGCGCCACTCCACTCGGTCGGGCCGTCGTCGAGCACCGCCCGGACGCGCGCGTACAGCGAGTGGGGCGAGCCGGAGATCCACGGGAGCATCAGCGACGGCGACGCGACGGGTGACGTGAGGCTCGTATCCGAGTAGACGATGCCGCTCTCGCGGAACGCACTGCTCGTCGACAGCTGGAACTCGTACCGCTGGGCGCCGGCGACCGGGTTCCACGCGAACGACGGCGTCCGCGCGAAGGAGCGGGATGCGGGCTCGTCGGCCCGCAGCAGGAACGCCTTCAGCCCGGTCGGCGCCGGGGCGGCCTGCGCGGGCGCGATGCCGCCTGCGAGCGCGGCCACGACGACCGCCGCCGCGACGAACGCGCGCCACCCGGTCATCCGCGGGCCTTCTTCGCAGCGAGGACGGAGACCCGGCGCGTCACGGTCGTTCCTGCCTCGCCCGTCGCCGAGAGGCTCGTCAGCGCGAGCGTCGAGGATCCGGAGCGCACAGACGCCGCGCGGCGCAGCTGCGCGAACGCGCTCGTGGGCAGCCGGAACCGCACGTCGTTGTTGCCGCCGCGCAGGGTGGCGGTCCCGATCGCGGTCGCGCCGAGCGACGCGCGGAGGCGCCCGGCACCGCTCGCGAAGACGATCAGCCTCACGACGCGCGTCGACGCCGAGACCCGAAGCGTCTGCGCGCCGTAGACGTGGATCGACGGCGGGAGCTCCGCCGTCGGCGCCGCCTCGCTCGGCCCGCTGTAGAACGGCTGCGGAGGAGCGGCGGGCGCGAGGATCGTGGAGCGGTCGACGGAGAGCGAGCCGCTCACGTGGAAGAGCTTCGCGTCGCCCGTGACGGACGCGTTCGGAAGCGACAGGTATCCGGTCGCGCTGCCGGCGCACGTCGTCCACGGCACCGAGAGCGACGCGGTGGAGCCGGAGACGTTCAGCGGCAGCGGAGCGGACGCGACCGCCGGCGAGTAGAAGTGGGGGCGCGACGTCACACCTGCCGGGAGGGCGACGGTGAGCGAGAGGGTTGCCGCGTGGCAGTTCTCGACGGTGGCGCCGCCGGAGACGAGCCGGACGTAGCGCGCCGCCAGGTGGTTGACCGGGATCGCGCGCACCGGGAGCGTCGTCGTCTCCGTGCCGGTTGCCACAGACACGTGGTGCGCCGGCGGCACCCCCTGCATCGCGGTCGGCGCGTACGCACCGGCCATGTGCGCGACCGTGTAGTCGCCGAAGACGTCGGGAAGCGTCTTGCCGCGCCCGGTGAGCGTGTTCGCGAGGAGCGTCGCGCCACGGGCGGAGGCGTCCGCAGCGGCGCCACCCTGGACGAGGACGTCTCGGAGCAGCGAGCTGCCGAAGCGCTCGTAGAGGTACTGGAAGAACGGCCAGCGCGAGTAGCCGCCGGCCTCGTAGGGGTCGTCGCCGCAGCCGGGGCCGTCGCAGTCGAGCGAGAGGTCGGGGCGCGAGTACGTCGCGCTCAACGCGACTCCCGGCGGCGGCGCGTACTGCGTGAAGTGGTATCCGACCCACTCCGCCGACCCTTCCAGGAACCACGAGTCCGCGGGCGTCCAGATCCCGAACTGGATCACGTGGAAGACCTCGTGCGCGACGGTGGCGGGATCGAGGCCCGACTCGGCGTCGAGGGCGATCCAGCCGGACGTCGGGTTTCCTGCCGGCTCCTTCGTCGCGACGCCGAGGACGCCCTCCGCGAGCTCCCCGAGCCAGATGTCGATGAGGCCGTCGCCGTCGCTCGGCGGCGCGGGGTAGCCCCAGGTCGTGACCGCGAGCTCGTATGCCTGCTCCGCCCAGGCGGCGACGTCGCCCGCCTCCTGGATCGTCGCACGCTCGTCCTCGCGGTCGAAGTCCCCCGTCCAGTGGACGCGGAAGTGCGCGGTCGAGAGCGTCTCCGGGAAGTCCGCCGGGTTCGGCTGCGCGGCAGCCGGCCCGCCGAGGGCGAGCGCAGCGCCGAGCGCTGCGAGCACGGGGAGGAGGCGCCGCGGAGACATGCGGCCTCACTATCGGCGCGCCCCGGAGGAAGCTTTAGGCGGCGAGGCGGCCGGCGGCGAGGACGAGCGCATCCGTCCCCGGCCGCCCGACCACCTGGAGCGAGGCCGGGAGGCCGTTCTCCGCCGCCCCGATCGGCAGTGCGAGGGCCGGCCAGCCGAGCGCCGAGAAGGGGTACGTGAAGCGGATCAGCGTCTCGCGCACCGCCAGGTCGCCCACCCCGCCGGCGCCCACGGGAGGCGCGACGCACGGGAGCGTCGGCGTCAGGAGGAGGTCGGTCCCGGCCAGTGCCTCCTCCACCCGCTCGGCGTACTCCGCCCGCAGCCGCGCCCCCCGCTCGACGTCGGCATCCGGCACCGCCAGGCAGCGCTCGAGCTTGATGCGGACGTCCTCGCCGTAGAGGTCGGCGTTCTCGGCGAAGAGCTCCCGGTGGACGTCCGCGACCTCGCGCATGAACGGCGCGTAGGTGAGCGGGTCGGGGAACGGGAGGTCGAGGGCGGTGCGCCGCGGGAACCGGGCGACGCCCTCCACGAACGCCGAGCCCACGCCGGGATCCGCGTGCTCCGCCCAGGCGACCGCGACGGCGACCTGCTCGAGCGACTCGAGCGCCACGGGCGTGTACTCGGGGACGAGCGCCGCGAGGAGCTCCTCGCACGCCTGCACCGTCGTTGCCATCGGCCCGGCGCAGTCGTAGCTCGCGGCGAGCGGCCAGCAGCCGTCGAGCGGGACGAGGCCGTGCGTCGGCTTGTGCCCGACGACGCCGCAGCAGGCCGCGGGGATCCGGATCGAGCCGGCGGAGTCCGTGCCGAGCGCGGCGTCGGCGAGCCCCGCTGCGAGCGCGGCCGCCGAGCCGCCGCTCGAGCCGCCGGCGACGCGCCCGGGGAAGCGGGGGTTCGGGACCGTCCCGTAGTGCGGGTTCTCGGAGGTGGTGCCGTACGCGAACTCGTGCAGGTTCGTCTTGCCGCCGACGACGTAGCCCGCGGCCTCGCACGCGGTGACGGCCGCGGCGCTCGTCGACGGAACGTGCCCGGCGAAGAGCGCCGAGCCGTACGTGGTTTCGAGCCCTGCGGTGTCGAAGAGATCCTTGACGGCGACCGTCGGCCCCGCGCGCGTCGCCTCCGGCCGCGCGAGGAAGATCCCGTCCACGGCGCGCTAGTCGAGCGCGAGGTAGAGGAACGCGATCCCGATCGTCCCCGCGAAGAGGACGAGGAAGACGCCGAAGAGCGCCCAGCCGAGGATCAGGTTCTTGCGCTCGAGCTCGGGTGTCATGTCGTCCACTGGAGCCTCCTAGAGCACGACGGGGTCGACGGCGGCGGCGAGGAAGAGCAGCGCGAGGTAGGCGAGGGAGTAGTGGAAGAGCACTGCGGCGTTGCGGCGGGTCGGCTCCCGGCGCAGGCGCCACGCGAGCGCGAGGAAGGCTGCGCCGAGCGCTGCCGCGGCGGCCGAGTACAGCGGGCCGAGCGAGATGCCGACACCGAGGGTGAAGAGCACCATCACGACGCTGTAGAGCACGATCTGCCTCGTCGTCTCGTCGTCGCCCCGCACGACCGGCAGCATCGGCACCCGCGCCGCCGCGTAGTTCTCCTTGATCAGGAGCGCGAGCGCCCAGAAGTGCGGCGGCGTCCACAGGAAGACGATCAGGAAGAGCCAGAGCGCGGGCAGCGCGAGGTCGCCCGTGACGGCCGCGTAGCCGACGAGCGGCGGGACGGCTCCCGCCGCGCCGCCGATGACGATGTTCTGGTGGGTCGAGCGCTTCAGCCAGCGCGTGTAGACGACCACGTAGAAGAGGTTGCCGACGAGGGCGAGCGCCGCGGTCAGCGCGTTCACCGTGCTCGCGAGGAGCACGAACGAGAGGGCGGAGAGCGCGAGCCCGAACTCGAGCCCCCGCGCCGGCGCAATGCGCCCCGCAGCGACCGGGCGCTTCTCCGTGCGCTTCCCCATCAGGCGGTCGATGTCCGCGTCGAGGACGTGGTTGAGCGCGCTCGCACCGCCGCAGGCGAGCGCCAAGCCGCAGACGGCGGCGACCAGCGTCCCGAGCGGCGGCACTCCCTGCGCGCCCACGAACGCACCGGCCGCGCCGGTGACGAGGAGGAGCGACATGATCCGTGGCTTCGTCAGCGTCACGTAGTCGCGCCACGCCTCGGCGGGGAGCGGGTCGCCGGAGCGGAAGACCTGCGCGACGAGCACGAGGCACGACGTGAACGCGGCGGCGGCGAGCGCGGCGTGGACGCCGGGCACCGTCACCGCCGCGGCGGCGCCGAAGAGGAGCAGCGCGAGTGCCGCTGCCGGGACGAGCCGGCGGTGGGCGACCCACGCGGCCACGGCCAACGCGACGAGCGGCGGCAGGGCGAGCGCCGAGAGCAGGCTGTGCGCGGTCGTCGGGCCGACGGTGCCGGAGACCACGGCCACGAGCGTCGCTGCGGCCGCACCGAGCGCCGTCAGCCGGAGCCACGGCCCGGGCGAGCTAGAGCGCACCGCGCTCCTTCAGCCGCCGGCGGAGGTCGTAGAGCGGCCGCGCGCTCGTCACGTACGGCACCTTGTCGAAGTTGTGCGGCGGCGGCGGCGACGTCGTGTACCACTCGAGCGTGTCGGCCAGCCACGGGTCGTTCCCGGCCCGGCGGCCCTTGCGCGACCGGATCACGTTGATCAGGAAGAGCAGGAGCCCGAGGCCCATGATGTACGACCCGATCGTCGAGGCGAGGTTGTAGCCCTCCCACAGCGGGTCGTCCCGGTAGGTGTAGATGCGGCGCACCATCCCGAGCAGGCCGAGCATGTGCTGCGGGAAGAAGGTGACGTTGAAGCCGACGAACGTGAGCCAGAAGCTCGCCTTGCCGAGCCGCTCGTCGAGCATCCGGCCGAACATCTTCGGCCACCAGAAGTAGAGGCCGCCCAGGATCCCGAGGATCGAGCCGCCGAAGAGGACGTAGTGCAGGTGCGCCACGACGAAGTACGTGTCGTGCACCTGCCAGTCGATCGGGAACGCGGCGAGGAAGATCCCGGAGAGGCCGCCGATCGTGAACGTCGAGAGGAACCCGAGCGCGAACAGCATCGGCGTGTCGAAGTGGATGTTCCCGCGCCAGAGCGTCGCGAGCCAGTTGAAGATCTTCACGCCGGTCGGGACGGCGATGATCATCGACGACACCATGAAGAAGCCGTTCAGGAAGTCGGGCATCCCGACGGTGAACATGTGGTGCGCCCACACGAGCACCGAGTAGAAGCCGATCGCGACCGTGGAGAAGGCGATCGCCTTGTACCCGAAGATGGGCTTCCGCGCGAAGACGGGGAGGATCTCCGAGATGATCCCCATCACCGGCAGGATCATGATGTAGACCTCCGGGTGCCCGAAGAACCAGAACACGTGCTGGTAGAGCACGGGGCTCCCGTCGGCGTCGCCGGCCGGGATGAAGAAGTTCGTGCCGAGCTGGCGGTCGAAGAGGAGGAGCGTCAGCCCGGCCGAGAGCGTCGGCAGGACGAGGATCAGCAGGGCCGCGTAGACCTCGATCGTCCACACGAAGAGCGGCATCCGGGTCCAGCTCATGCCTCGGGTGCGCATGTTGTGGATCGTCACGACGAAGTTGATCGCGCCGACGAGCGACGAGATCGTGAGGATGTGGATCGAGAGGATCCAGAGGTCCTGACCCGACCCGCTCAGGTAGACGGAGAGCGGCGGGTACCCGTACCAGCCGCTCCGCGCCGCGCCGTCGGAGGCGAAGAACGAGAGCAGGAGCACGAGCCCGCCGAAGAGGTAGAGCCAGTACGAGAGCGCGTTCAGGCGCGGGAACGCCATGTCGCGCGCGCCGATCATCAGCGGGACGAGGAAGTTGCCGAAGCCGGCGAGGATCGGGACGACGACGAGGAAGATCATCATCGTCCCGTGGATCGTGAAGAGCTGGTTGTAGCCCTCGCGCGTCACGATGTCCATGCCCGCCTGCGCGAGCTGCGTCCGCATCAGGAGGGCCATCAGGCCCGCGCAGACGAAGAAGAAGCCCGCGGTCGCGATGTAGAGGATCCCGATCCGCTTGTGGTCGACGGTGACGAGCCAGCTCGCGAAGCGGCCCTGCTGCCAGCGCGGCACCTGCGGCTCGGCCCTAACCGCCATCGCCGAACTCCTCGCGCAGGAAGCCCGTCAGCGCGTCCATCTGGCGCTCGCTCCAGTCCTTGCCGACCGGCGGCATCGCGCCGCGGCCGTTCCTGACGACCTCCTCGAGCGCCTCGGCGTCGTTCACGAGCGCGTTCCCCCTGAGCGGGGGGCCGACCTCGCCCTGCGCCTCCATCCCGTGGCACTTCGCGCAGGCGGCGACGTACGACTCGCGGCCGAGGTCGTCGAGGTCGCCGGTCTCCTGCTGACGGCTCGTCTCGTCGAGCCAGGTGTCGAACGTGTCCGCCGGCATCACCTCGAGCTCGGCGAGCATCGCGGCGTGCTGGATGCCGCAGAACTCCCCGCACTGGCCGCGGAGGATCCCGGGGTTCTCCACCTTGAACCAGGTCTCGTTGACCTTCCCCGGGATGGCGTCGAACTTCCCGCCGGCGGCCGGGATCCACCAGGAGTGGATGACGTCGAACTCGGGTGCCGTGATCAGGAGCCGCACGGGCCGGCCCGCGGGCGCGCGGAGCCGGTCCATCGCGATCGTGCCGTCCTCGTAGGTGTACTGCCAGTAGAAGCGGTAGCCCTTGACGGTGACGGTCAACGGCGCGCCCTCGGCGGCGGCCTCGGCCTGCGGGATGTCCCGGATCTGCGGGAGCTTGTAGAAGATGAACGCGCCGATCGCGACGAGGATCAGCACGGGCGCGATCGTCCACGCGAGCTCGAGATTCGTGTTGCCGTGCACCTGCGCGCCGTCCTCGGAGCGCGCACGGTTCCGGCGGCGATAGCGGATGACGAACCAGATGAGGGCGGCCTGCACGATCAGGAAGATCGCGCCCGTGAAGATCGCGACCCAGTTGTAGCTCGCGTTGATCGCCTCGGCGTTCGGCGACTGCGGCGTCACCGGCGCGAAGCCGCCGTTGCCCGCGAGGGCGGTGCCGGCGACTGCGAGCGCGACGAGCGCGCAGGCGGCGATGGGCAGGGGGAGACGTCGCACGGCCGGTGGCATTCTATGAACCGTGGCGGAGCCGGTGCGCCAGTCGCGGGTCGAGCTCCCGCCCGAGGTGCAGGGGCCCTTCGAGGTCTACGTGAACGGCGTCGCGCAGCGGCGCGGCCGCGACTACGAGCTCCGCGGACGGACGCTCGTCTTCACGCGTGAGCTGAAGCAGGAGGGGCGGCTCGGCTTCTGGCGCTGGGCGTCGATCGTCTTCGGCATCGCCGGCACCTACCGGCAGAACGACGTCGTCGACGTCACGTACGAGTCGGGCGGCCGGCGGGCCGTCGCGAGCGGGCTCCCGCTCGAGGAGCCGGACGCGGCCTAGTCGTCCTCGCGCTCGACGAGCGTCGCCTCTGTCTCGCGCTCCTCGCCGTCGCGGACGTACGTGATCCGGATGCGGTCGCCCGGCGCACGCTCCCGGAGGCGCCCGAGGAGGTCCTCGACCGACTCGAGGTCGTCGCCGTCGAGCGCGGTGATCACGTCCCCCTCGCGCAGCCCCGCCTCCGCCGCCGGCGTGGCCTCGGTGACGGCGACGACGATGACGCCGCGGTCGGCGTCGATCCCGAAGCGATCCGCGAGCTGCGGCGTCAGCTCCCCCGGCTGGATGCCGAGGAAGGAGTGGCGGACGCGCCCGGTCTCCTCGAGTTGCCGCACGACGGAGCGGACGGTCGGCGCCGGTATCGCGAAGCCGATCGAGACTGCCCGCGCCGCGGGCGGGATGTACGCGACGTTGATCCCGATCACCTCGCCGCGGCCGTTCACGAGCGCGCCGCCGGAGTTGCCGGGCGAGATCGGCGCGTCCGTCTGGATCAGGTCGATGAGCGCCGGCGTCTGGCCGCCCGAGGGAATCGAGCGATGGAGCCCCGACACGATCCCGGCGGTGACGGTGTTCTCGAACCCGAGCGGGTTCCCCATCGCGACGGCGAGCTCCCCGACCTCCGGCAGGCTCTCGGCGAGGCGCGCCGCCGGCAGCTCCTCGCCCTCGACCTCCAGCAGCGCGAGGTCGGTGCGCTCGTCGCTCGCGCGGACGCGCGCCGTCAAGCGGCGGCCGCTCGCGAGCACGATCTGCACCTCGCGGTTCCCGTCGACGACGTGGAAGTTCGTCACGATCGAGCCGCCGTCGATGATCACGCCGCTCCCCTCGCCGCCGTCCACGACGACCGACACGACGGAGGGCTGCAGCTCGTCGACGAGATCGGGGATCGAGGCGCCCTGCGCCTCCGGCGGCTGGGCCGTCCCCTCGTCGCCGTCGACGTCTGTCGTGGCTGCGGTCTCGGTCGTCGCTTCGGTGGTCGCCGGTGCCGCGACCGTCGTCGTGGCGGTCGTGCCGCCGCCGAAGTCCTCGGCGCCGGCGTCGCAGCCGGCGGCGACGAGGAGCACGAGGAGCAGGGCGAGAGCGCGCAGCGTCACTTCACCTCGGTAACCGCAGCGGGATCCGCCAAACGTCCCGCCGCCTCCGTCGAGGCGCGCAGCCGCTCCGCGAGGGCCTCGTCGAGCTGCCCCGGCTCGAGCTTCCACGCCCAGTTCCCCTCGGCCTCGCCCGGCGTGTTCATCCGGGCGTCGTTCCCGAGCCCGAGGACGTCCTGCGCCGGCATCATCGCGAGCGCGGCGCGGGACGACAGCGCCGTCTCGAGCAGCTTCCAGGGGTCGCGCTTCGGGAAGTGGCCCGCGAGCGTGTCGGTGTCGTGCGTCGAGGTGTAGACGACCGCCTGCTCGCGGTGGTTCTCGAGTCGGTGCGGGTTCTTCGCCGGCCCGTCGAACGCCCACAGGAGGACGACCATGCCCGGGAACTCGAGCTCGTCGCGCAGCGCCTCGACGTCGGGCGTGATCAGCCCGAGGTCCTCGGCGATCACCGGCAGCGGGCCGAGCTCCGCCTCGACCGCGCGGAAGACGGCCGTCCCCGGCCCCTTCTCCCAGTGCCCCTCCTTCGCCGTCTCGGCGCCGTCGGGGATCGCCCAGTACGACGCGAAGCCGCGGAAGTGGTCGATCCGCGTCAGGTCGAAGAGCTGGAAGGTGCGGCGGAAGCGCTCGATCCACCAGCGGTAGCCTTCGGCGGCGAGCGCGTCCCAGTCGAAGACGGGGTTCCCCCACAGCTGGCCCTCCGGCCCGAGGTCGTCCGGCGGCGCGCCGGCGACGAGACCGTCGCGGAAGAGCTCCGGATGCGTGAGGTGGTCGACGCTCCCGTGCGCCGGGTAGATCGGCACGTCCCCGATCAGCCTCACCCCCCGTGCCTCGGCGTAGCTGCGGAGCTCGCTCCACTCGCGCTCGAACCTGACCTGGTCGGCGAGGTCGCCGCCGGCCGCCTCCCAGTCGCGTGCCCAGTAGGCATGGCGCTGGCGGAACGCGTCGACCTCGGCGTCCGCGACCGCGGCCGCGGGGTCGGCGAGCAGTCCCTCCCAGGCGGCGAACGCCGAACGTGCGGCGTACGGCGACCCGAACTCGTCGGGCGGGCCGACGGGCAGCAGCTGCCACCAGCTCTGCCCGGCTGCCTCGAGCCAGTCGAGGAATGCGAATGCGTCGGGGCCGAGGCGGCCGCTGGGGAGAGAGGTCGGGTGCAGCACGATGCCGCTCGATCGAGGAAGCTTCATGAGTCGCTGTTTACCGTTCGCCCGTCGTTGAAAGTCACGCAAGCGTGCCCCCAGGCGTCACGAAGCAACCACCCGCACGGATCCAGATCCAGAACGTCGAGCCGCAGGTCGACTGCGGCCGCTATCCGGTGAAGCGGACGCTCGGCGACCGCGTAGACGTCACCGCGACCATCTTCAAGGACGGCCACGACATCCTGCGCGCCGTCGCCAAGTACCGGCCGGCCGGAACGAGGAAGTGGCGCGAGGAGCCGCTGCGGCCGCTCGGGAACGACCGCTGGGCCGGCTCCTTCGAGGTGACGGAGCTCGGCCGCTGGCAGTGGGTGATCGAGGCGTGGGTCGATCGGTACGCGACGCTCCTCGACGAGCTCGACCGCAAGATCGCGGCGGAGCAGGTCGATCTCACCAGCGAGACCTCCGAGGCGGAGGCGCTGTTCGGCCGCGGCACGCTGGAGGACTGGCGCTCGCGCGCCGTCGAGCTCGGCACGAATGACCGGTACGGGCGGGTCGCGCTCGAACGGGCGCCCGAGATCGACGTCGACCGCGAGCGCGCGCGCTTCGGCTCGTGGTACGAGCTCTTCCCGCGCTCCTTCGGCGGCTTCGGGGCCGTCGAGGCCGTCATCCCGCAGCTCGCGGAGCTCGGGTTCGACGTCCTGTACCTGCCGCCCGTGCACCCGATCGGGACGACGAACCGGAAGGGCCGCAACAACGCGCTCGTCGCGGAGCCGGGGGACGCAGGCAGCCCCTGGGCGATCGGCGGGCCCGAGGGCGGCCATGACGCGCTGCACCCCGAGCTCGGGACGTGGGAGGAGTTCGACAGCATGGTCGCGGCGGGGCGGGAGCACGGCGTCGAGATCGCGCTCGACTTCGCGATCCAGTGCTCGCCGGACCACCCGTGGCTCCAGGAGCACCCGGAGTGGTTCAACCGGCGACCGGACGGGACGCTCAAGTACGCGGAGAACCCGCCGAAGCGCTACCAGGACATCTACAACGTCAACTTCGATTCGGAGGACTGGCAGGGGCTCTGGAACGCGCTCCGCGACGTCCTCCTCCTGTGGTGCTCGCACGGCGTGCGTGCGTTCCGCGTCGACAACCCGCACACGAAGTCGGTGCCGTTCTGGGAGTGGGTGATCCGCGAGGTGCGCGCGCAGTACCCGGAGACGATCTTCCTCGCGGAGGCGTTCACGCGACCGGCGATGATGACGACGCTCGCGAAGCTCGGGTTCAGCCAGTCGTACACGTACTTCACGTGGAAGAACACGAAGGCCGAGCTCGTCGAGTTCGTCGAGCTGCTGCGCGGCTGGGCGCCGTACTACCGCCCGAACTTCTTCGCGAACACGCCGGACATCCTGCACGAGTACCTCCAGCAGGGCGGGCCGCCGGCGTTCGAGGCGCGGCTCGTGCTGGCGGCGACGCTCTCGCCCTCGTACGGGATCTACTCCGGCTACGAGCACTTCGAGAACGTGCCGGTAAGGGAGGGGAGCGAGGAGTACCTCGACTCGGAGAAGTACGAGGCGAAGGAGCGGCGGCTCGACGGCCCGCTGCTCCCGCTCGTGCAGCGCGTCAACGAGATCCGGCGCGCCGAGCC